>USKC01000163.1 GCA_900555195.1 uncultured Lachnospiraceae bacterium | reverse complement strand
GGGATCACGTTTGCAAAATGGGCGTTGGAGAATTACCGGGATATTAAGATCATTTTCCTGACGGCATATGCGGATATCAAGTATATGAAAGAGGCTATTTCCATGCAGAGCTTCGATTATGTGCTGCAGCCTGTCAGCACACAGGAGCTGCGCGACGTCGTCGAACGGGCGGTTTCCCAGATTAAGATCGAAAGAAAAAACAGGGAACTGATGAACAAAGGCGCGTTCTTCCAGACGCATGAAGAAAATATTCTGGAGACGGGAACCCTTCATTATCTGGAGGGAAAAGAGACGGAAAATTTCTATATCAGAAGGTTGATTGCCGGCCATAGCAGAAACAACCAGGGAGAATCTCTCTATTTGCCGGTTCTTGTGCAGATTCTGCAGACACAGAAGAACCTGGAAGGGATTGAACGGCCGATTCTGCGCTTGATTTACGGGAATATCCTGGATGAGGTCTTCCAGGAACTGAAGGTGTTTAATATCATTTTGCTGGAGGAAAACAGCAGGGATTTTATGATGCTGCTGTATTGGAAACGGGAATTTTCTTATCAGGAAAAGGGGCTGGCCGAGAAGCTGGAACGCTTCCGGATTCTGGCATACCGCGTCCTTTTGACGGAAGTAGCGATATATTGCGGAAAAATCTGTCCTCCGGAAGAACTGGCGGCATGCTCGAAGCCGCTTTTTGAGGAGAAAAGGAACAATGTGGGCCGGGAAAGCAGGGTATTTCTGTACGGAGAAAAGGAGCCGGGAAGCGAAAGCAATTCATACCGGATACAGCTCAATACATGGAAAAAACTGCTGGATCAGGAGCGGTTTGACGATTTTAAGGACAGCATTCTTTCTTATATCCACCGGGAAGGCCATGGACGGATGAAAGCGTCCGGCCTGATGAATCTGCATCAGAGCGTGACGCAGCTTTTGCTGGTCTATCTTATCAACCATCAGATCGGAAGCGAGTATATTTTTGATGGGGATCTACCATATCTGACTTATATGAACGCTTGGCAGGGGTATGATTTATTTGAAAGGGCGCTGACGCATATTATGGAAAGACTGCGCGAGATTATGGGGAAGGATGAAACCAGGGATGCAGTGGAGGAAGCGATTCAATATATCAGACAGTACCTGGACAGGGATCTTTCCGTGTCGGAGATAGCGGAGTATGTGGGGCTGAACCCGGAATACCTGACGAAGCTGTTTAAGAAAAACACAGGATCCACCTTAAAGGAATATATCGTAAACGAGAAGATGGAATCTGCCAAGATTCTGCTTGCCACCACGACGCTTCCGGTTACCCTGATATCCAGCCATGTGGGATACGGCAATTATTCCAACTTTACGCGAAGCTTTAAGCACCTTGCAGGCTGCACTCCCATGGAATACCGAAAGATGGCCCAGAATCAGAAAATGCAATAGGGGCGTTCTGATTTTGCATATTTTTTGCCGTCTGATTTGAATAGAATAGGCTTATCAGAAAACCGGACAAAACAAAGAAAAGGAGGTAGCTTATGGGAAAGAAATTGGCGGCATTGATTCTCGTAGCGGCAATGACGGCCTCTTTGCTGGGCTGTGCGGCCAAAACAGAGCCGGACACAGACAGCCAGGCGGCAGGAGGCGCGGGGTCCCCGGCAGAAGGCGCGGTGGAAGAAGCGGAAAGCGAGGAAGAATTCCAGGTGGCGGAGAACCCGGACGACTGGCCGGTCGTAACGGTACAGGTAACGGTGCTGAGCGAAATGCCGGACGAACAGATAGTGGAGGATGCACTGAACGAATATCTGGTGTCCATTAACGCGGGAGTAAAGGCGGATATGGTGCAGATGAATATGGGGGATCTTTCCACACAGCTGACACTGCTTCTGTCTGACAACCAGCAACCGCTGGATCTGTTCTGCTGGAGGTTCTATTCTACGCTGGACGGCTGCGTGAAAAACGAGCAGTGCATTTCCCTGGAACCGTATCTGGACGTATATCCTGATCTGTGGGAAATGTATCCGGAGTTGGTTTTAAAAACACAGCAGGTCGGTGGCGTACAGTATGCCGTTCCTTCCGTGGACAGCTATGCGACATACGAGGTCTATGCGCTGAGAAAGGATGTGGCGGAGGAGCTGGGAATCGCCGACAGGGACGGGGAACGCATTACTCTGGAAGAGATGACCCAGATCATGAAGGATGCCAAGGCCCTTCATCCGGAATACGCTTATATCTGCAATACGAACGATGAACCGGTGATTGGGATTGACAGCCTCGGGAACAGCAACTGGCTGGGCGTTCTCATGAACCGCGGCGTAGGGACGACGGAAATCGTGAACCTTTATGAGACGGAGGAATGGCGTGATTTCTGCTATCTGATGAAGGAATGGAATGAAGCGGGACTGATGGTGGACGATCCGCTGAACAATGATATGTCGATTTCGCAGTACAATAACGGCGTTTCCGCAGGAACCTATCTTGGAGGATACAGCCCGGACTATATTAAGGCCCTGATTGCTTACAGTCCTTATGAACCGGTGGAATTCCAGCTGACGGATCTGGTGGGGACGAGCGCTTCCGTCCTGGGAGGCTGGATGGTTTCCACTGTCTGCAAGAATCCGGACGCGGCGATGAAGCTGCTGTATCTGATGTCTACGGATGAAACGGTAGCCAGATATTTTATCCTGGGAATCGAAGGAGTGCACTATACAGTGGACGAGAAGGGGATTGCCCGCAGGCCTGAAGGAGTGACGCAGAGCAACAGCACCTGGAATCAGGACTGCCCATGGTTTTATCCGAATCAGTGCCTGAGCATTCCGCTGGAGACGGAGATGACCACCTATTATACGGACATGCTGGAAGCGCCACAAAATGCGGAATTTTCAGAGGCGATGGGATTTATCTTTGACAGCGCTCCGGTATATGACCAGATGGCGGCATGTACGACGATTGTGGCGGAATACAGGGACGCCCTGTTGTACGGCTTGGTGGATGTGGACTCGTATCTGGAAAAATTCAACGCGGATTTGAAGGCGGCGGGGATCGATGAGATCATCGCGGAAGAGCAGAAGCAATTTGACGCCTGGCGCGCCGCGCAGTAAGCGGGCAGGAAAGCAGATGCCGGCCATAGACGGCTATGGCCGGCGTTTTTTGTAAGAATGGAAGAAGGGTGGGATAAGAAAATGTCTGAAAAAGGAAGCTTTAAGAAAAAGACGGCCTCCAAAAGCCAGACAAAGAGAAAGCTGAAGAAGTATGCGCCTTTATATCTGTGCGCGGTTCCCGGTTTTCTGTATTTGATTATCAACAATTATCTCCCGATGGGAGGATTGATTCTCGCATTTAAAAAATACAGCTTTGCTAAGGGAATTCTGGACAGTCCCTGGAACGGTTTGAGCAATTTTACTTATCTGTTCGGTTCCAAATGGGCGAGAATCATGTTCCGCAATACGATCGGCTACAATATTGCATTTCTGATTTTAGGGACGGTTTTTGCGATTTTTGTGGCGATCCTGCTGAATGAGGTACGAAGAAAAGGGGTACAGCAGATTTACCAGACGACTATCCTGATTCCTCACCTGGTCAGCACGGTTCTGATCGGTTATCTGGTATTTGCCTTTTTGTCCAGCACGAACGGTTTTATTAACAAAGGGATTCTGGAGCCGCTTGGCAGGGAAGGGGTTCAGTGGTATACGGAAGCGAAGTACTGGCCGGTGATTCTCGTGATCGTACAGCTGTGGAGAAGCTTTGGGTTTCAGAGTATTGTGTATTTCGCGACGATTATCGGATTCGACAAAACCTATTATGAAGCGGCTGTTGTGGACGGCGCTACCGCATGGCAGCAGATCAGCAGGATTACGCTGCCCATGCTGAAGCCTACTGTCATTATTCTGACCATTATGGCCCTGGGAAGAATGTTTGCCTCTGATTTCGGCCTGTTCTATCAGGTGCCGCAGAACAGCGGGCTGCTGTATTCGACGACCACGACGATCGATACCTTTGTATACCGTACGCTGATGCAGGATCACGATGTGGGGCGTTCCCTTGCGGCAGGATTCCTGCAGTCGATTCTCGGTTTCTGTGTGGTAATGCTTACGAATGCGATTGTGCGCAAGATCGAACCTGACAGCGCATTATTCTAGGGAGGTGGTAAAATGGCCGGAACAAACCGTTTTTTTCGATTTTTTGCAAATTTTATTCTGGTGATCCTGACGCTTTGCTGCCTTTTGCCGTTTATCCTGCTGATTACGGCTTCCATCACCGATGAAGCGACCCTGACCCTGTACGGGTATTCTTTTTTTCCACAGAAAATTAATTTCCGTGCGTATGAATATCTGTTCCAGTCTGCAGGAAAGATCGCGAGGGCGTACGGCGTAACGGTGGTGGTGACGGCGGTTGGCACGACTTTGAACGTGACGATGACGACGTTTATGGCCTATCTGTTGTCCAAGCAGGATCTGCCGGGAAGGAACTTTTTATCCTTCTTTATCTTTTTTACCATGCTTTTTTCTGGAGGAATGGTTCCTTCCTATATCATCTGGAGCCAGTACATGCAGGTGGGCGACAGCCTTCTGGGACTGCTGCTTCCGAATCTGGCCCTGGGAGCCTACAACGTGATTCTGATGAGAACTTATTTTACTACAAATGTGCCGAAGGATATTCTGGAAGCTGCGGAGATGGATTCCTGCAGCGAGCTGGGAATGCTGTTTCGGATCGCGATCCCGCTTTCCAAGCCGATGCTTTCCACGGTTGCCCTGTTTTCCGCGCTGGCTTACTGGAACGACTGGATCAACGGCCTGTATTACCTGACGCGAAGGAGCGATCTGTATTCCATTCAGAACGTTCTGAATTCCATGATGAACAATGTACAGTTCTTAAAGGAAAATACGCTGGATGCAAGCAGCGCGCAGATTACGACCCAGATCCCCACGTCTGGGGTGAGGATGGCAATTGCGGTGATATCCGTACTTCCGATCATGGTCATTTACCCCTTCTTCCAGAAGGCTTTTATCAAGGGAATTGTCATCGGCGGCGTGAAGGGGTAAGCATTAGGCGGGCGCTGATTGAAGCGGCTGCTGCGGATGTGTATGTGCGGGCGCTGTGAGGGAACAGAATCTGCTACAGGAGATATCTGAAAATGAATATTTTAGGCGGAGAAAAGACGGTATGATATTCTTATCAAAGGAAAGGAAGGAAATGTTATGAAAAGGAAAATGATTTCGTTCTTTCTGGCGGCGGCGATGCTGCTGGGGACGCTTGCTGGATGCGGCTCGCAGTCCGACCAGACAGATGCACAGGGAACAAAAGCGGCATCGGCACAGCCGCTGGAGGTGCCGGAAAATCCGGACGACTGGCCGGTTATTGCGGTTCAGTCCCTCAGCTACGACATGCCGGACGAAGAGATGATCGAGGAGGCGTTGAATGAGTATCTGATTTCCATTGACGCAGGAGCCAAGGTGGATTTGGTTGGAATTAATTTTGGCGACCTGGCCACGCAGATGACCCTGATGCTTTCGGATAAGCAGAATCCTCTGGATATCTTCTGCTGGCGGTTCTATTCCAATATCGACAGCTGCGTCAAGAATGAACAATGCATCTCGCTGGAGCCTTACAGGGAGCTGTATCCGGATCTGTGGGAAATGTACCCGGAAAAGGTATTAAAGACCCAGCAGGTGGCGGGCGTACAGTATGCGGTTCCGTCGGTGGACAGCTATGCCACTTATGAAGTCTACGCCCTGAGAAAGGATGTGGCGGAGGAACTGGGAATCGCCGATCGGGACGGCGAACGGATCACGCTGGATGAGATGACCCAGATCATGAAGGATGCGAAAGCGATCCATCCGGAATTCGCCTATATGTGCAATACCAATAACGAATCGGTGATCGGTATTGACAGCCTGGGGAACCCCAACTGGCTGGGCGTGCTGATGAATCGCGGCGTGGGAACGACGGAAATTGTGAATCTGTATGAAACGCAGGAATGGCGGGATTACTGCTACATGATGAAGGACTGGAATGATTCGGGACTGCAGCTGGACGATCCGCTGAATAACGAACTGACGATTACGCAGTACAATAACGGCGTGTCCGCGGGCACGTTCCTGGGCGGCTACAGCCCGGAATACATTAAGGCTCTGATCGCCTACAGCCCCTATGAGCCGGTGGAATTCCAGCTGACGGATCTGGTGGGGACGAGCGCTTCCGTATTGGGGGGCTGGATGGTTTCCACTGTCTGCAAGAACCCGGATGCGGCGATGAAAATCCTGTATCTAATGGCGACGGACGAGGTGGTTGCGCGCTATATGATCCTGGGAATCGAGGGGCATAACTATACGGTGGATGAAAACGGGATCGCCCGCTTCCCGGAGGGTGTGGATACCAGCAACGCCACCTGGAACATGAACGGCCCCTGGTATTACCCCAATCAGTGCCTGAGCCTTCCTCTGGAGGTGGAAATGCCCACCTATTATACGGATATGCTGGATGCTCCGAACCATGCGGAATTTTCGGAGGCGATGGGCTTCATCTTTGACAGCTCTCCTGTATATGACCAGATGGCGGCCTGCACAACAGTTGTCGCCGAATACAGGGACGCCCTGCTGTACGGCCTGGTGGATGTGGATTCCTATCTGGAGCAGTTCAATGAAGAATTGAAGGCGGCAGGGATTGATGATATCATTGAAGAAGAGCAGAGGCAGTTCGACGAGTGGCGTGCCGCGCAATAGGGCGGAATAAGCCTTGCCAAACGGCGCTTCAGGATGGCGGCTGCCGGCTTTTGGGAAACGGTGAAGGCTTACCGTTTCCCTTTCGATCAAAGGAATGGTAGATTGGGACAAGGAGGAAAGATTTGCGCCGAAGCGTCGCAAATCCAATCATCGCAGCGCCGAACTGGAGGTTCGGCGTGCGTGCCTCAGCGTAAAAACGCTTCGGCATGGAGGGAAAGATGGAGGAAGAAAGAAAACAGGTATTTGGATGTGTTGACTTAGTATGCGGCGAGGCTTTGCACCGCAGCGTGACTTTTTTTGAAGACGCTCCCTGTTATCCGACGGAAAAGCTGGTGCGGCTGCATGGAATGAGAAGACGGCTGACAG
>USKC01000162.1 GCA_900555195.1 uncultured Lachnospiraceae bacterium | reverse complement strand
CGTCAAGAATTTCGTTTGCCAGTCTTTCTTCCATGGTCTTCTCGCCTCTCTTGCGGGAGAAGGTTACAAGCCATCTCAGACCCAGCGCCTGACGTCTGTCAGCCCTTACTTCGATCGGCACCTGATAGGTAGCGCCGCCGATACGTCTTGCTTTTACTTCAAGAACAGGCATGATGTTGTTCATTGCCTCTTGAAATACTTCCAGAGCAGGCTTTCCAGCCTTTGCTTCTACTCTGCCAAACGCACCGTATACAATTTTCTGAGCAACGCCCTTCTTACCATCCAACATAACATTGTTGATAAGCTTGGTTACTACCTTATCATTGTATAAGGGGTCTGCCAGTACATCTCTTTTTTGAATATGTCCTTTACGTGGCACGGTTCTTCCCTCCTTAATTAATCTGTAATTAGATCATCGGTACTCACATGTGTCTGATACGCGGCATTCTGCCGTGCAAGCTATGCCCATCTCCGGGTAGCTACTAATTATACGCAATGTGTTCGTGCGGTATATCTGTTCGCAACATAAGTGAAAACAACGGGCACCCCGCTTCGCAGCTGCCCTTATGTTCAACAACGGGCATCCCGCTTCGCGGCTGTCCTTATGTCAATCAGAATCCCAACACTATAATTAGTTCTCAGTTGTGGTACTTAAAAGCCGGAAACTATATACGGCTTAAGCCAATTACTTTCCTGCTTTCGGTCTCTTTGCTCCGTATTTGGAACGGGCTTTGCGTCTGTTCGCAACGCCTGCGGTATCCAGCGTACCTCTGATGATGTGGTATCTGGTACCGGGAAGATCCTTAACACGGCCGCCTCTGATCAGAACAACGCTGTGCTCCTGCAGATTGTGTCCTTCTCCGGGGATATAGCTGGTCACTTCGATTCCGTTGGAAAGACGTACTCTGGCGATCTTTCTGAGCGCGGAGTTAGGCTTTTTCGGGGTAGCAGTCTTAACAGCTGTGCATACGCCTCTCTTCTGAGGTGCGGAAGCATCGGTGGCTTTCTTGTGAAGGGAGTTGTATCCTTTCTGGAGAGCCGGTGCCGTAGACTTCTTCACAGTCGTCTGACGTCCCTTTCTGACTAACTGGTTAAATGTTGGCATTCTTTTTCACCTCCTGCGGTATAAGTTAATGTTGTCTCTGCCTATGATTACCATAAACAGCAATTTCATACATCGAATGCAGGTTTTTCCTTTATTTGCACAAGAAAAACATGCATTGGAATGCACGCTAGATTAGTATACGTTCTTCCCAAGGCATTGTCAATAGGTTTTACGGAAATTTAACCGCCTCCCTCGCCAAGTTCCTGCCCGCCTTCGGAATTTTTTGGCAGCTTGTGCATGGGGGATGGCAGGAGAGGAGGCTGCGGCCGGCTGCATGCCTTTTCCCGGGAGCCACTTCAAAAATCGGCTGTTTCCGACCATTTCTGCCAGCAGCATACTCCCGCCTGGCGGCTGAACTCCGCCCTTGGGCGTCGAACAACACCGCCAGGACGTGCGGGAGTATACGGCCGGCAGAAATGATCAGAAACAGTTCGATTTTTTCACAGGCTCCCGGGAAAAGGCATGCAGCTGGCCACAGCCTCCTCTCCTGCTATCCCCCATGCACAAGCTGCCAAAAGATTCCGAAGGCGAAAGGAAGCCTTGCCAAGGATACGGCAATCACTCCTCATCAAACAAGAGGCGAAGGGATTCTTCCGTCTTGCGGATGCCTTCCTGTACATCACTCCTGGCCGCTGACAGGCGGGACGCGGATTCTGTTGGGATAACCGCCTGGAAAGATCCGGCAGGCAGTTCCTTCTGCACCTTTCCCAGACGCAGGCGCAAAGACTGCCATTCCTCTTCATACCTGCGGTAAAGTGCTCCTGAATCCTCCAAATGGACCGCCTGCTTTCTGCACAGTTCCATTGCTTCAGCGATGCAGGCCGCAGCCTGTTTCAGCAAGACTTCCTGTTCGATCAATCGGTTCTGCAAAAGCGCGGTCTCTTTGTTTTTTCCAGAGATCAAAGCCTGCAGCGCTGTAATCTGACGTTTTGCCGATTCGATTTCATACATCAGATTCGCTCTGTCAAACTCTGCGTTCCCGTCCTTCTCTTCTGCCGTCCGTCCGGCATCGTTCTCTGCAAAATTCATCTTTGCTCCCATCCGCACGCTCCCGCATGCGTAAATCATCAGGCTCCCTGATACAAAAACCTTGTTTTGATAAACAGGGCGAAAAAGCTTATGCCTTTTCGCCCTGCTGTACCCGATACCTGCACACGCCGTCTGGCTTTATGCCTCTATTTGCCGGCAGTCATACGGGTTCTTTATTCCTCTGAGCCAACCTGAGCGGTAACCGTCTCCGGCTCTTCCGCCACATCTGCGGCTTCTTCGTCCAGACGCTCTTCCACGTCCACATCCGCCGTCTCTTCCGGCTGTTCAGCAAGGATCTCTACTTCCTCATCCCCGTCATAGTCCCGAAAGTCTTCTTCGTAATCTGTACCCAACGCATCATCCGTGCTCAGATGTACGTCGCGATAACGCTTCATGCCGGTTCCGGCAGGAATCAGCTTACCGATGATCACGTTCTCTTTCAGTCCGATCAGCGGATCGATCCTTCCCTTGATCGCAGCCTCAGTCAGGACCTTGGTGGTCTCCTGGAAGGATGCGGCAGACAAGAAGGAGTTGGTAGCCAACGCCGCCTTCGTAATACCAAGCAGAATCTGCTTGCCGTCGGCCGGCTGCTTGCCCTGGGCGGTCAGCTCTTCATTCATATCTTCATATTCCAATGCATCCACCAGCGTGCCGGGCAGGAAATCCGTATCTCCACTGTCCTCAATGCGGACTTTCTTCAGCATCTGGCGAACGATCACTTCAATGTGCTTGTCGCTGATATCCACGCCCTGGAGACGGTATACACGCTGTACCTCGCGCAGCATATAGTCCTGCACTGCACGGATTCCCTTGATCTTGAGCAGATCGTGCGGGTTCACGCTACCTTCTGTCAGTTCATCTCCGGCCTCCAGTTCCTGGCCGTCCACAACCTTGATACGGGAGCCGTAAGGAATCAGGTACGCCTTGCTTTCACCCGTTTCCTTGTTGGTGATGATGACCTCTCTCTTCTTCTTGGTATCCTTAATCACCGCGGTTCCGCCAAACTCAGCGATGATCGCCAGTCCTTTCGGCTTTCTCGCCTCAAAAAGTTCTTCTACACGGGGAAGACCCTGGGTGATATCGTCACCGGCAACGCCTCCCGTATGGAAGGTACGCATGGTCAGCTGGGTTCCGGGTTCACCAATGGACTGTGCGGCAATGATTCCAACCGCTTCACCCACCTGCACCGCTTCACCCGTTGCCATGTTGGCTCCGTAGCACTTCGCGCAGATTCCATTATGAGAACGGCAGCTCAAAATCGTACGAATCTTCACCTTCTCGATCGGCTCGCCCTTCTTATCCACGCCTACGCTCAGAATCCGTTCCGCGCGGCTGGGCGTGATCATATGGTTCTTCTTCACGATCACATTGCCATCGCGATCCATAATATCTTCGCAGGATACTCTTCCTGTGATTCTGTCCTTCAGTCCCTCGATGGTTTCCTTGCCGTCCATGAAGGCGCTGACTTCCATTCCGGGGATCTCCGCAAGGGACTTTCCTTCGCAGCAGTCCGTCTCGCGGATGATCAGTTCCTGAGACACGTCAACCATTCGTCTGGTCAGATAACCGGAGTCCGCGGTACGCAGAGCCGTATCGGACAGACCTTTACGCGCTCCGTGCGCAGACATGAAGTACTCCAGTACGTCCAGTCCTTCACGGAAATTGGACTTGATCGGCAGCTCAATGGTACGTCCTGTGGTATCCGCCATCAGTCCGCGCATGCCCGCCAGCTGCTTGATCTGCTGATTGGAACCACGGGCTCCCGAATCCGCCATCATGAAGATGTTGTTATATTTATCCAGTCCTGCCAGCAGGACATCCGTCAATTCTCTATCCGTCTCGTTCCAGGTCTCTACCACGGCACGATAACGCTCTTCTTCCGTAATCAGTCCGCGGCGGTAGTTCTGAGAAATTCTGTCTACAGTCGCCTGTGCTGCCGCCAGCATCTCCGGCTTCTTCTCAGGCACGGTCATATCCGAGATGGATACCGTCATGGCCGCGCGGGTGGAATATTTATATCCGGTGGCCTTAATATCATCCAGCACTTCCGCCATCTTGGACGCGCCGTGAATGTTGATTACCTTCTCCAGGATCTGCTTCAGTCCCTTCTTGCTGACATGGAAGTCAACCTCCAGAAGCAGTTCATTGCCGGGCTTGCTTCTGTCCACAAAGCCCAGATCCTGAGGCAGGATCTCATTGAAGATGAAACGTCCCAGCGTGGATTCCACGATGCTGGAAATCTCCGTGCCGTCGGACAGTTTCTTCGTTACCTTCACTTTAATTCTGGAATGCAGGGTCAGCGCCTGATTTTCATAAGCGAGGATCGCCTCATTCAGGTTCTTAAAGTATTTTCCCTCTCCCTTTGCACCCGGGCGCTCCTGAGTCAGGTAGTAGATTCCCAGAACCATGTCCTGAGAGGGAACTGCCACCGGGCCGCCATCGGAGGGCTTCAGCAGGTTGTTCGGGGAAAGCAGCATGAAACGGCATTCCGCCTGCGCTTCCACGGACAACGGAAGATGCACTGCCATCTGGTCACCGTCAAAGTCAGCATTGAACGCGGTACATACCAAGGGGTGCAGCTTAATCGCCTTACCTTCCACCAGGATGGGTTCAAACGCCTGGATACCGAGCCTGTGCAGCGTAGGAGCGCGGTTGAGCATCACCGGATGCTCTTTGATCACATCTTCCAGCACATCCCATACCTGAGAATCCAGCCGTTCCACCAGCTTCTTCGCATTCTTGATGTTCTGAGAAATTCCTCGCGCCACCAATTCCTTCATCACGAAGGGTTTGAACAGCTCGATCGCCATCTCCTTCGGCAGACCGCACTGATAAATCTTCAATTCCGGTCCAACTACGATAACGCTTCGTCCGGAATAGTCAACACGCTTACCCAGCAGGTTCTGACGGAAACGTCCGGATTTACCTTTCAGCATATCGGAAAGGGATTTTAACGCGCGGTTTCCCGGGCCCGTTACCGGCCGCCCTCTTCTGCCGTTATCGATCAGAGCATCCACCGCTTCCTGCAGCATTCTCTTTTCGTTGCGGACAATGATATCCGGAGCTCCGAGCTCCAGCAGTCTCTTCAGACGGTTATTTCTGTTGATAATTCTACGGTAAAGATCATTCAGATCGCTGGTGGCAAAACGGCCGCCGTCCAGCTGTACCATAGGACGCAGATCCGGCGGAATGACCGGAATCGCATCCAGGATCATCCATTCCGGACGATTTCCAGATTCCCTGAACGCTTCTACCACTTCCAGCCTTTTGATGATCCTGGCACGCTTCTGCCCTGTGGATTCTCTCAGGCCTTCTTTCAGTTCTTCCGCTTCCTTTTCCAGATCAATGGCACACAGCAGTTCTTTGATGGACTCAGCGCCCATGCCTGCACGGAACCGGTTCCCCCAGGTCTCCCTGGCATCCTGATATTCCTTCTCAGAAAGCACCTGCTTATAATCCAGATTGCTTTCTCCTTTATCCAGTACAATATAAGAAGCAAAATAGAGAACTTTCTCCAAAACACGGGGAGAAAGATCCAGGATCAATCCCATACGGCTGGGGATCCCCTTAAAATACCAGATGTGGGAAACCGGAGCTGCCAGTTCGATATGGCCCATACGCTCACGGCGCACGCTGGACTTGGTCACTTCCACACCACATCTGTCACAGACAACGCCTTTATATCTGATCTTCTTATACTTTCCGCAATGGCATTCCCAGTCCTTTGTAGGTCCGAAGATACGCTCGCAGAACAGGCCGTCCCGTTCAGGCTTCAAGGTTCTGTAGTTGATGGTCTCCGGCTTCTGAACCTCGCCTCTGGACCACTCCCGGATCTTCTCCGGGGAGGCCAGACCAATCTTTATGGCATCAAACGTCATCGGCTGATATACTTCATTTTTTGCAGTTGTTTCAGACATTGTGCACTCCTTCCAAAACGAATACGTCAACTAACTGTTTCCGCTTTTCGTTAACCTTCACAAGCTTATTCGTCGATATCGTCAAAGCTTTCCTCCAAGTCAAGAGCCAACTCCGCTTCCGCATCATCATCCTCAGCGTTCACCAGTTCTCCGCCTTCGTCAAACTCCTGCTGCTGATAGCCGAACTCTCCCAGGGAATCTTTTTCATACTTGTCATAACCTTTGGAGTCACCTTCGATTTCATAACGGTAATCCGTATCGCCGTAATCCACCGTTTCCATAATCTCAACTTCCGTATTGTCATCCCGCAGAACTCTCACATCCAGCGCCAGAGACTGCAGTTCCTTCAGCAGTACCTTGAAGGATTCCGGAATGCCGGGCTCAGGAATGTTCTCACCTTTGATAATCGCTTCGTACGTCTTCACACGGCCAACCACATCATCGGACTTCACTGTCAGGATTTCCTGCAGCGTGTAAGCAGCGCCATATGCTTCCAGCGCCCACACTTCCATTTCTCCGAAACGCTGTCCGCCGAACTGCGCTTTACCGCCCAGAGGCTGCTGCGTAACGAGGGAGTAAGGACCGGTAGAACGCGCATGGATCTTATCGTCCACCAGATGATGCAGCTTCAGGTAATGCATGTGACCAATTGTAACCGGACTGTCGAAAAATTCTCCCGTACGGCCGTCACGCAGTCTCACCTTACCGTCCCTGCTGATCGGAACACCTTTCCACACTTCCCTGTGATCGCGGTTCAGGGACAGATACTGCATTACTTCCGGAAGGAGTTCTTCTTTATGCTTTGCTTCAAATTCTTCCCAGCTCAGATTCACATAATCGTTCGCCAAATCCAGCGTATCCATGATATCATGCTCATCCGCTCCGTCAAATACAGGAGTGGCCACATTGAATCCAAGCGCCTTGGCAGCCAGGGAAAGGTGGATCTCCAATACCTGTCCGATATTCATACGCGAAGGCACGCCCAGGGGGTTCAGCACGATATCCAGCGGACGT
>USKC01000161.1 GCA_900555195.1 uncultured Lachnospiraceae bacterium | reverse complement strand
GCCTCTTACAGCCGGCACAGGCCGAAGTGCGGTCCGCAGACACAGGGCTCCCCTCGCATGGCATTTCTTTTCCGGCGAACCTGTAAGAAAATTGTGCTGTTTCCAGGTTTTTGGGGCGGGAAGTTCTTCCGCACGTCCCGGCGGCGCTGTTTGACGCTCGTAAGAGCGGAGTTTAGCCGCCATGCGGAGAGCTTCCCGGCCCAAAAGCCTGGAAACAGCCAATTTTTGAGGCGGTTCGCCGGAAAAGAAATGCCATGCGAGGGGAGCCCTGTGTCTGCGGATCGCACTTCGGCCTGTGCCGGCTGTAAGAGGCGGGCGGGCGGAAAAAGGCTGGACAAACGGCAGCTTTAGGAAAACCATCACGGTTTTGTTGCATTACATGGACGCTTAGTGTATAGTGTAAGGGCGCATGAAATAGTAACTTTATATATTATCTGGTCGAATATGGGAATGAGGACAGGACTATGTGGATAGCGGACAAGTGGAAAGATTATGAAGTGATCGACACCGGAAACGGGGAAAAACTGGAGCGTTGGGGAAAATACCTCCTGATACGTCCTGATCCTCAGGTCATCTGGGAATCTGATCATGAGAATCCGGGATGGAAAAAGAAGAACGGACATTATCATCGCAGTTCCAAAGGAGGGGGCGAATGGGAATTTTTCAACCTGCCACAAGAATGGGAGATCGGTTACCGCAGCCTCACATTCCGCCTGAAGCCTTTTAATTTCAAACATACAGGGCTCTTTCCGGAACAGGCTGTGAACTGGGACTGGGTTGCTGATATCCTTTCCCAGGCGGGCAGGCCTTTAAAGATATTGAATCTGTTCGCCTATACCGGCGGAGCAACCCTGAGCGCTGCAGCTGCCGGGGCCAGCGTCACACATGTGGATGCCTCCAAAGGCATGGTCGCCTGGGCAAAGGAAAATGCTGCCGTATCCGGGCTTTCCGACGCGCCGATACGCTGGCTGGTGGATGACTGTGTGAAATTCGTGGAACGGGAACTTCGCAGGGGCAATTCCTACGATGGAATCATCATGGATCCCCCTTCCTATGGCAGAGGCCCCAAGGGAGAGATCTGGAAAATCGAAGAAAGCATTTTCCCTTTCCTGAAACTGTGCACACGCTTGCTTTCCAAAGACGCCCGGCTTTTCCTGATTAATTCCTACACCACCGGACTGCAGCCGGCCGTTCTTTCTTATATGATGAACCTATGCATCACGCCTCTTTACGGCGGGCATGTGGAAGCTGGGGAAATCGGGCTTCCCGTCAGGGATACAGGACTGATCCTTCCCTGCGGCGCCTCCGGACGGTGGTGCAGATAAAAACAGCAGGGATGCTTTTCTTCAAAGCACCCCTGCCTCTTTTTAACTCATTCCAGCTATCACGCCTGCCAGAACCACCACATAGAACAGCACCAAAATCACGGTCCAGATCACCATCCAAATCAGCTGCGCCTTGCAGTAGTTCGCTCTGCTCTTTTTCTCCGAACTGCCAAATCCCCATACGAACAGCATGATGAGGTTCACGCAGGGAATCGCCAGCACAAGCATCGTTAAAAGCCATTCTCCCACCGACATCGGAGGTTCCAACCCGGGAACACTGCCTTCCGGCCTTAACGGAGCGCCCTGGTAAGGGCTCTGCGGAAACGGCTGGCCCTGCTGATAGTTGTTATATCCATTCGCGTCAGTTCCATTCTGATAGCCGTTATTCTGGTAAGAATTGTTCTGATAGCCGCCGTTCTGAGAACCACTGTTCTGATATGTATCATTTCCATAGGCTTGGTTCTGCCAGCCTCCGTTTTCCGGCTGTCCTCCCGCTTCATTTCCCTGAAAGCCGTCCTGCGGCCCCTGGCTCCATTCCTGATCACTCATTCGTTATCTCCCCTTTCTTTTCATTTTGCATGCGCATTTCTATTGCCCGCATGCTGTCAGGCAGTACGCACTACCCTCAGAAGAATGCCCCGAAAGGGCCTTCTTCCGTGTGCTTTTCCCATTTGCTCTATTTTATCACAAGCCAAATAATCTCTGCAAGAATTCGTTATAAAATGGGAAAATTTTCCCAAGCACATTGTTTTCCAAGAATACCATGGGCGGCTGGGAGGGAAACTGCGTAGCCATTCTGGCCAGATAGACCGCAATCATAATCACCGCGATCCCTCCTGCGATCTTCAAAAAGCCTTTTGCAGGTTTACCTTTTACATACCGCATGATAACCAGATAAATTCCTGCCGCGATCCACAGATAAATGCAGGGATTCGATACAAAGGCCCGTCCAAAATCTCCCCTCATCACATATCCCAGCGCCCGCGTAGTGCCACAGCCCGGACAGGGAAGCCCCGTCACTATAACCATGGGACAGAACGCGCCAAAAAGGAACGTAACCGCCGCGTCATACAGGATCAGCCCCAGAATGGCCCATTTATAATTCTTCAAATCGGCCCAGATTCTCTTCCAGATCACGGCAAGCCTTCCCCGGCTGCGGCTATCCTGTTCCGTCTCCATTCATCAAACTCCCTTCTCCGGCCGCACTATTCGCTGCACACAATTTCTTTAATATAGAAATCCCTCCCGCTAATCAGCTTCATATTTCTACTTTTGCAGTAAGGACACACACCTCCGTTGACCGTTGCGTGAAAAATCCGGCCGCAATCCTGGCATTCTGCATTCGCCAGAAGGATTTCAATCTCCAGCTTTGCATCCTCCAGAAGGCTGCCCTGCACCGCAGCGGGATATACTTTTTCCATGTATTCCGGAATTACGGAGGAAATCTCTCCGATCTGGAGAACAAGCGTCTCTATCTTTCCCACCTGATTGTCAGCAGCGTAGCGCTCCACCGTCTTTATGACTTCCATCAAAATGCCAAGTTCGTGCAAACCGATTCCTCCCCGCCTTGCCGGAGCACAGGCTCCTGTTCTGTCCGCTCATAAAGCGGGCCAGCCGCAGCATCATTCATATTCCATATATTCCGAATACTCCTGCCAGATGTTGCAGATCCATGTTTTTCCCTGGTTAAAAACGATTTCATTTCCATCTTCATCATAGAAAACGGGTGGAACGCTATCTCCTTCCATCCTGGACCAGGTGCCCGGAATGACTTTTCCATTGGTGAAAATCAGCGCATCGCCTTCTCCATGGACGCCGAACGCCAGATAATCATGCGAATCCCTGACCTCTCCGTGACAGATCTGGAAGATCACATTGGAGACGGCCAGCTGCTCCCCATTCATTTCATCGATCTGAGGCTCTCCATCCTGATAGCGATAGTAAAGCCCATCCTCCGCATTGTATTCAAAATAGGGCTGATACGCTCCATATCCTCCGGAATTGTTCTCCGTTCCGCCCGGCCGGATGATCGTGGCATCCTCCGCATCTTCGTATTCCGCACGGAACCCTTCCTGGGCAAAGGTAAACGGAGCCACATGATCCTCCGAATACTCCCAGTCATATTCCAGACGTTCCACCGCTTCTTTTACCCCATCTATAAACAAATAGCCCGTAAATTCCTGTGCATAGCCCGGCCTGTCGATCCTTCCATACGCCTCATCCGCAGGATGATAAATCCCTTCCACGCCCGCGCTGATGTTATGCACGGTATCCCGGTTAATCAGTTCTTCCACATACGGCCTCGCCAAGCCCCAGTTGCAGTAGAAGGCGTCAAATCCCATGGCTGTATATACAAAATAATCTCTGGCGCTTCTCACCGGCCCGATATGGTCCAGATCATCAAAATCCTCAAAGATCGCCATCAAACGGGTGATCCGCCCCTCCACGGGAGCCTCATAGATCACGCTTGCAGCGGAAAGGCCATACTGAGGCATCGCCTGGGCATTATTCGGAATCATCACCGCCAACGGCCTTCTTCCGGCCACTTCTGCATCCTTCCATTCTCCCGTCAAATAGCTCTGAAGCTGGCCGTCCACCTCTTCCCGCTCTTCAATCACCTGCAGTTCTTCCATAGTCTCTGTTTCCGTCTCAGCTTCTGTCTGTACACTGATGCTTTCCGTCTCCGTCTGTGTTTCCTCCACGGAGGCTGCTACTTCCGCCTCATTTCCACACCCAGACATCAGCAAAACTCCGGCCAGGCAGACCGACGCCCCTATCCTTCTCCACCGTTTGTTCATCCGCTCTTCCTTTCATCAGCCTGCCGGTTCCAGAACACCGCTCCGGCAGATCTGCTTTGGCTGCTTTCTCTTTGGTTCCATGTTCATTATATAATGAACGTTGAAAAAAAGTCTATTCCAATATCTTCTTCTCCTCCAACAGCATCCGTCTGGCCCATCGGTACTGGCTGTTATCTTCATATTCTCTATACGCGCATTCTATTGTCATAATAAAAAAGAGGTGCAGATTATAAAGCCCTCTTTGCTCCTTTTCCAGGCTGCTGAATGAAGTCTTTCCATAGCCTTCCAGGAATGGCGTGTTCTTCTCTCCGCGGGTGATCCCCTGAAAGTCATGCTCCATCAGCGGATCCCCCCACAGCGCCCTCTCAAAATCAATCAGGCCTGTGACGCGGCCGTCCTTCTGAAACAGGTTGCCCTCCCACAGATCCCAGTGGACAAATCTGGGGTGCTTTACTTCCTCCAAGCAGCCCGCATGTTTCTCAAGGATCCTGCGCAGTTCGTCATAATCCATGCCGATGTCCACCTTTTTTTGTTCTCCATCCTTAAGCAGCGCTTCCATTATTTTTCCGAACGCCGCCTTCCAGCTCTTTCCGCATTGGGCAGGCACACCGGGAATCCCGAAATACTCCCCTTCCAGTTCATTCATCAATCGGTTATATCTACCCGCCTCATATTCCACCCGATATCTTTCTTCCGAAGAAAGTTTCTCCCGGGTTGATGCATAAGAAGCGCCTTTCAGTTTTTCCATAAAAAAATAGTCGCTTCCGCAGAGTTCACCAGAAGGATCATAATAAAAAATTTCCGGCACCGGCACAGCCGTTTTGGCACGCACCAGCCTCATGGCCTCCACTTCCGTACGCATCATTCCGTGCTCATACGTCATGATCTGCGCATCTTTGGGCGGAGCGATCTTCAGAATCGCTTCCTTTCCTGAAGGAAGGCAAACCAGGTAAGCCGCATTAAAGAATCCCTCCTTCAGTTCCCGAAAAGTATATTCCTTCTCCGTGCCACGCTCGCCGGGAAAGGCCCTTTTCGCCATTTTCAGGAGGGTTCCCCATTCCTGTTTATTCTTTGTTTTGCTCTCCATATCCCTCTCCTTTGCGCGATTTGTCTGCCTATAACACTACACAGAAAGAGGAAGCCTGTCAAGCTGGCCCCAAAATTGCTTTGGCAGAAATCGAATTGCTTTGACGGGACCTGGAAAGATCACCTGCCGGATCCCGTATTATCTTTCCAGTCGGAGAACCAGTCTCCAGCCCGGCTTATATTGTCTGTCTCCCAACACATTTTGATTGCGGTAAACGCTCAGCAGCAAGCCGATAAACACGCTATAGACAGCCGTCGCCGTACCGCCATAGGTCAGAAATGGCAGCATAACTGTTGTGGACGGCAGAATGCTGAAGTTCACCGCGAGCCCAAGAACGGTTTGTACCAGAAAAAGGAGCACGCTTCCCATTCCGATCATTAATCCCAGTTGATTTTTCTGCCGCAAAGCGACCAGCAGGACATGAACGAGAAATGCGGCCAGGGCACATACGATCACCATTCCTACAGCCATGCCATATATCGTTATCAGACGTGCCAGTACATAATCCTTCGTCACCACATCGGCAGCTCCGTCTGTGATTCCCCCGAACCAGCGCCATTTTCCAAACAACTGGCGGAGAGCAACATAGATGTACCCCGCCTCCCCCGAATACTTCCATGGGGTCAGGAAGGCCGCGATCCGCATTTTCTGGTAATCCGCCAAGAAAAAGGCATATGCGAATGCTCCGAATGCTGCGGGAAGCACAGCCCCTGCGGAAAGGAGCAAGCCCGCCATCTTCTTTCTGGCCGTGCCAAACCATCCCTTGACCACAGCGGTAAGAAGCATCCCTGTACAGATCATAAACAGGCAAAGAGCCGTTACGATGGAAGGAATCGCATAAAGAGCGATCAGAAGCGGAGGCAGCAAAAGCAGCGTCCCCTTTATAAGCCCCACAACACCTCTCCCTCGATTTCGGTAAAGGATGCCCGCATATATCGGGATAAACAGATACATGGGCATCATCATCCCTCTGTACATCCCGTTTGTCTCCTGCATGCCAAACCGTACGAGCAAAATTCCGCACACATACAACACATACAGCCAAGCCGCATATTTCCCTATCATACTGTAATCCAGAAAACAGATCCCTACCATGATCGCAAATCCTATCCCTGTGTACATGGTCTGACGGAGCAGCATCTCCGTCCCTTCTCCCAGAACCCCGGCAGCGTACTGGACAAGCAAACCACCTATCCCCAGCAGTGCCGCCATCACCAATAGCTTCCAGTCCATCCGAGGCCTGTGAATGCGGTCCATCTCCACTCCAATGGATACAGGATCTCCCATATCCCGGACTGCCTTCCGAAGTGCTTCTTCCCGTCCCATTCCCTGTTTCTCATAAAAAGAGGCCTGATCCTGGATATGCGTCCGGATCTCCCGAGCCACATCTTCCCTCGCCCGCACACATCTGATCTGTTCTGTCAATATTCTGATATAGTCTTCCATTGTCACCCTCCCACATACAGCACATCCGCCACAGCCGACGCGTATTCCCGCCATTCCTCTTTCCTGCCCTGCAGGTACTTTCTTCCTTCCTTTGTGATACTGTAATATTTTCTTGTTTTTCCATTTACTTCATCCTCATAAGAGCGCAGATACCGCTTCTCTTCCAGCGAATGCAGAAGCGGGTACAGTGTTCCGGCTTTCAGGCTGAATACATGATTGGAACGGCTTTCTAAAGTCTCGATCATTTCATAGCCATACATGTCCTTTTCTTCAAGCAGTCTCAACAGAAGCATGGAAGTGCTTCCGGAAACCAAACTTTTATCAATCGGCATAGAACTCTCCTTTCCGGCAACTTGGCAGCCAATGTGGCGGTTAAACTGACGGTCAATTTGACGGTCAGCTTGACCTGTCAT
>USKC01000160.1 GCA_900555195.1 uncultured Lachnospiraceae bacterium | reverse complement strand
TCTGGTCAGCGTCCGGGGATATGGACGGTTTATTTTCAAAGAGGCCGGAGGCAATACGAGAAAAGGGAAGCTTAATATCACGGTAGGAGTCTACAGATAAACCTTGACGTTTTGAAAGGGGAGACGGAATGTATCATTACACAGCGGTACAATGGATATTTATTTTCTTTTTTTACTGCTTCTTTGGCTGGTGTTTTGAATCCGCCTATGTGTCGATCTGCAAAAGGAAATTTGTGAATAGGGGCTTTGTGCGCGGGCCGTTCCTTCCCTTATATGGATCCGGAGCGGTCATGATGCTTTTGGTATCCAGGCCGTTTCAGGATAATCTGTTCCTGGTATTTCTCGCAGGCTGCATCGGCGCCACGGCCCTGGAGTATGTGACGGGCGTGGTGATGGAAACGCTGTTTAAAGTGCGGTACTGGGATTATTCCAATCAGAAATTCAATTTTCAGGGACAGATCTGTCTGAGTTCTACGCTCTGCTGGGGTGTTCTGACTGTCTTTATGACGCGCATCCTGCATCCTCCGGTGGAACGTCTTGTGCTGGGACTGCCGCAAAGGCTGGTGGGAGCCGTCTCAGCGGTGGTATCGGTCTGGTTTCTCATCGATTTTGCATTTTCCTTCCAGGCGGCCATGGATCTGCGGGATATTCTGGTCAAGGCGGATCAGGCGAAAAGGGAATTGGAGCGAATGAAGAAGCGTCTGGATGTGCTGATTGCCGTTGCTGGGGATGAACTGGAAAGCAAGGCAGAGAAGAGCGCGCAGCGCAGGGATGAACTGATTGCGGACATAGAAGAACGGTTTGCGGAATTGAGAAAGGCCATGCCCGGTTCGGAGCTGCTGCGTGAGAAGAAGGAAGAACTGCTGGAACTGCGCGAACGCTTTATCGGAGATAAGCGGGTTGGAGAAGAGAAACTGGAGACCTTTATGCGCAGCATAAACAGGCGAAGGATGCTTCGGAGCAACCCCACTATGACGTCGAGAAAATTCCGGGAAACATTGGAGGAGTTGAAGAAATCTGCTTCCTTTTATAAGAAGGATGGACGAGAGGATAAGTCTGAATGAAGAAAATTCGGGTTTGGCTGATTTGCGTCAGCCTGTTTGCAGCCGGTCTTTTACTGACCGGCTGCTTGGCTAAACGGGAGGAAAACAGCGCGGCACCGGATGGCGGAGAAAAGATCCGGGTGGTTTGTACCATCTTTCCCCCTTGTGATTTCGTGCGCGAGGTGGGAGGGGACTATGTGGAGGTCACGCAGCTTTTGAAGCCGGGCATGGAAGCGCATTCCTATGAGCCCTCGCCTGCGGATATTGTGCGGATAACGGAAAGCGATTTGTTTTTGTATGCAGGCGGCGAATCAGACGTCTGGGTGGAAGAATTGCTCTCTGGGAGCGATGTGCAGATCCGTTCTCACAGCCTGCTTGACTGGGTGGACCCTCTGGAGGAAGAAACCACGGAAGGAATGCAGGCAAGCGGGCATCATCACAGCCATGAAGAAGAGGGAGAAGCGCCGGATGCGGTGCATCTGGATGAAGGAGAGTATGACGAACATGTCTGGACTTCTCCTGTGAATGCGATGCGTCTCGTGGAACAGATC
This sequence comes from uncultured Lachnospiraceae bacterium, assembly GCA_900555195.1. Classification (GTDB taxonomy): domain Bacteria; phylum Bacillota; class Clostridia; order Lachnospirales; family Lachnospiraceae; genus Eisenbergiella. The sequence goes on along the minus strand of USKC01000160.1, from coordinate 5,482 downwards.
CGGGATGAACTGAGCCAAATTGATCCGGACAGGGCAGAGATATATGCTGAGAATGCGGCAGACTATCTGGAACAGCTGCAGAGCCTGGATGAGGATTTCCGCAGCATGGTGGAGGAAGCGCCCCGGAAAACGCTGGTGTTCGGAGATCGTTTTCCTTTCCTGTATCTGGTAAAAACCTATGGCTTGGAATACTATGCGGCCTTTCCAGGCTGCAGTTCCCAGACGGAACCAAGCGCCGCCACCATTGCTTTTCTCACAGATAAGGTGGAACAGGAGGGAATACCGACGGTGTTCTATCTGGAACTGTCCAGCGGGAACGTGGCGGAGGCGATCGCGGAAGCGGCAGGGGCGAAGACGGATATGCTGCATTCCTGTCACACGCTGACAAGGGATGAGGCGGAAAGAGGGGAAACCTATCTGTCTCTGATGCGCCAGAACCTGGAAGCCATAAGAAGGGCTTTGTACGAAGAATAGCAAAAAGGAGACAAAGAAGAATGTCCTATATTATTTGCAAGGATCTTTCCTTTTCCTATGATAATCAGATTGTGGTCTCCGGCCTGAATTTTCAGGTGGATGAAGGGGCTTATCTTAGACGACCCTGTCTCTTTTTTGGTGGGGGAGAACGGCACGGGAAAATCCACCCTTTTGAAGGGGCTCCTCGGATTGAAGAAGCCCTCCGGCGGAGAGATTGTTATGGGAGAGGGGCTGAAGAGCACACAGATCGGTTATGTGCCTCAGCAGGACGCGGTACAGCAGGACTTTCCGGCTTCCGTATATGAGGTTGTTCTGTCCGGCTGTTTGAATAGCCGGGGAATGAGGCCTGGGTATGGGGCGGCGGAGAAGAAGAGGGCACTGGATAACCTGGATTTGCTCGGGATCGCTTCCATCAAAAATAAGAGCTTTCAGGAACTGTCGGGCGGACAGCGCCAGAGAGTGCTCCTGGCCCGTTCCCTGTGCGCTACAAAACGGCTGATCCTGTTGGATGAGCCCACAACGGGGCTGGATCCGCTTGCCGTGGAAGAACTTTACGGCCTGTTGGACGAACTGAACACGAAGCAGGGAATAACCGTTATTATGGTATCCCATGCCATAAGGGACGCGGTGAGCCATGCAGATCATATTCTGCATCTGTCCCATGCGGGCTATTTCTTCGGAACAGTGGAAGCATATAAGAAGAGCGGATTTGGAGAGAATTTCCTGGGAGGTGCTGCGGATGCTTGAATATATCGGACAGATGTTTTCCTATCCCTTCATGCAGAGAGCGTTTCTGGTGGGGATACTCATATCGATATGCGCTTCCCTGCTGGGCGTGAGCCTGGTTCTGAAGCGGTACTCCATGATCGGAGACGGCCTTTCCCATGTGGGATTCGGCGCGCTGGCTGTGGCTTCAGCCCTTCATCTGGCGCCGCTTTCTGTGGCCATTCCGGTGGTGATCCTGGCTGCATTCCTCCTTCTGAGGCTGAGCGAGAACGGAAAGCTGAAGGGGGATGCGGCGATTGCGATGTTTTCCACTGGTGCGCTGGCGATCGGCGTAATGGTGGTATCCCTCACTACGGGAATGAACTCAGATCTGAACAGCTATATGTTCGGCTCCATCCTGGCCATGAGCAAGAGCGACGTGGTTCTGAGCGTTGTCCTGGCTGTGGTTGTGCTGATTCTTTATGTCTTTTTCTATAACAAGATTTTTGCGGTAACCTTTGACCCCGTGTTCGCAAGAGCCACGGGCGTACGGACCGATCTTTACAACATGCTTTTAGCTGTGCTCACCGCAGTGACCGTGGTTTTGGGCATGCGCATGATGGGCGCGCTGCTGATTTCCAGCCTGATTATCTTTCCGGCATTGACGGCAATGCGTCTCTGCAGACACTACAGAAGCGTGATCCTGTGTGCCCTCGTGCTTTCCGTCTGTAGTTTCGTTCTGGGGCTGGTGATGTCCTTCCTTTTTGCAACGCCTACGGGGGCGAGCATAGTGGTGGTGGACATTCTCTTTTATTGTATTTTCTGGCTCATATCGGCGATAAAATACAGAGGATAACAAAATGGCCGTTCCGGCCTGTGTATGGCTCTGGCCCCTTGCGCATTGTTTTCTGGACGAAACTTTTGTTCAGGAAACAATGCACAGGGGGCCAGGGCTGTACATAGGCCGGAACGGCCATTTTACCGGGAAAGAGGGTGCGGTCAGTTAGCGAGATATTGCGCTGCGATTTCCTCCAATGCTCCGGGATGGGCGCTGTTCCACTGGCCGAAGGGCTGTCCGCTGGCTGCTGCAGCGGTTCCGACAGCGATCAGGAAAGAAGGGATATCCTTTTCCAGGATAACGCCGAGCTGTGTGCCGAACAGGGCATCTTCCTGTCCTTCTTTTCCATTGATATGGAGGAAGAAGGCGGGCTGGGGAACTTTGTCGACCAGCTTGACGGTCCCGTGGAAACCGATGGCTCCGGTCTGGTGTGTTCCGCAGGAGGAGGTACAGCCGGAGATATGGATCTGGGGAAGGGCGGAATCGGGCAGCCCTGCTTCCCGCACGGCCTTTACGCAGGCGGACAGAAGAGCCTGGGAATCCCTGGCGCCTACCTGGCAGATGGAACTTCCGATACAGCTGACGGAGGTTTCAAAAAGCGTGTTGGCGCCATCGGCGGTTGCATCCAGCACTTTCTGCGCTTCGGAGCCGGTCAGGTTGATGATATAAACGGTCTCGTCGGGAGAAAGCCTCAGTTCCACTTCTTCCATGTCACGGATTGTATCGCTGATGCGGGAGAACCAGGAAGGATCGGGCTGTCCTCCGATGGGATGATACAGAACGCTGTACAAGCCTTCCTGTTTCTGGGGGATCACGCGGAAGCCTTCTGCATGACTCTGGTCGCCGCCTTTTTTGACCAAAACGGGGGTGACGGAAAGTTCCAGATTCTCTCCGGAAGCAAAAACTTCTTCCAGCTTCTGGCGATAGGCCTGAATATAATTATCCGCTCCGCCGAGCGCTTCCTGCATGTAGCGGGTGCGCGCCTTGGCTCGGGATTCATAGTTTCCATATGCAAGAAATGTCAGCCACATGGCCTTAATATAATAAAGGATCGAAGACGGAGCAACGCCCTGCGCAACGCGGACGCCCATACGGGGATTGTTTCCAAGGCCTCCGGCGCTGTACACGTCGAATGTCCCGTCAGGGCAGGCCACAAAACCCAGATCCCGGTAAGTGGCGTGCGTACTGTTTTTAGGGGAATTGGAAAAGGCAACCTTCAGCTTGCGGGGCATTTTCTGCGCGTGAATCAGGGTCATCAGATATTCCCCGGCGGCTTCCGCATAGGGAAGCACGTCAAAGTATTCACCCTGCTCGACGCCAGATAAGGGAGAACACATCACATTGCGGGGAAAATCGCCGCCGCCTCCCAGGGTATTGATCCCGGCATCCAACGCTTTCACCATGATTTCATAAGCATCCTGGCCGCTTAAGTCATGGAGCTGTACGGTCTGGCAGGTGGTGAAATGTGCGCGTTTTACCTGATGCTGTTCGATCATCTCCGCTATGAAACGGAGCTTTTCCTTGGTGAGACGTCCGGCGGTCATGCGCAGGCGCAGCATATTTGCGGTGCCGCCTCTTTGTGCATAGCTTCCGAAACGGCCGGAAAAAGACTTGTAGGAACCCTTATCCATATCTCCGGCATAGAACGCATCCGTTTTTTCCTTGAATTCTTTCATTTCTTCCCGCGCGGAAAGGATGTCTTGCTTGTTCATCATTCTACCTCATTTCTGTGTTCTGTGATTGGTTGGCTGGCAGCTGTGGTGCGATTAACTCTGGCATCCGAAGAAGCGGACACCTCTGTGATTCCTTATCATACGCGGCATTGCGCGCGCTTGCAAGCGTTTGACGATAAGGATTTGTTTGGATGGGATAAGAATTTGTAACAGTTCAGGCAGCCGTCTCCGGCGCAGGTAGGGATTCTGGCAGGAAGCTGGACCGCTGCAAGAATGCGCAGCGCATGGAGACGTATATCCCTGGGAGACGGGAGTATATCAGATGTTCTCCCGTATCCGGATATCTACCGCTGTATAATGGTATTCTTTCGACGGCTTCTCCCCTGTGGTGAGATAAGAGAACATCAGATCCAACGGCTTGCTTCCCTGGATTGCGGGCTGCTGGCAGATCGTGGCATCAATCACGCCCCGCTGGATCATCTCCTTCGTAGTAGGAACCTTATCGCAAGAAATGATCGTGATATCCTCCCGACCAGCGGCCAGGACAGCCCGGCAGCCTCCATATACGCCGCCCGCCGCAAAGTAGAGCGCGTTGATCTCAGGATGCTCCCTCAAAAGGGAGAGGGTGCTGTCATAGCTTTCAAATTCATCGTCGCTGTTTTCGCGGGTATCCACCACCTGAATTTCCGGATAGTGGGAACGGATGCGGTCGCAGAAGCCGGCGATCCGGTCAGTGTGACAGAGAACTTTGGAAGAGCCTGTGATAATTCCGGCATAAATTTTGGAGGCGCCGATCAGATGCATCAAGCCGGCGGCAGTTTCGCCGGAACGGTAGAAATTGCAGCCCACATAGGCTAGACGCTCAGAATTTTCAATGTCCGTATTGGTGGTGATCACGCTGATCCCGTTCTGATGAAGCTCGTTGATTTTCCGGCTGATTTTGGGATCGTTATAAGGAGAAAGAATGATGCCGTCCACTTCCTTGGCCGCCATTTCATCCATGGCCGCAAGCTGTGCATTCAAGTCAAAGCCCACTCGAGAGACAAGAACAGAACAATTATAGCCTCTCAGTTCTTCTGCTTTCTTATGGACGCCGCCTAGCACTTCATCAAAAAAAGGATTCCCTGTATCGAACAGAATTACTCCGATTTTCAGATTCCGTTTCTGGGCAGCGAGAAAGAGACCGGCTTTGTTGGGTTTATAATGAAGCGCACGGGCGATTTCAAGCACTTTTTTTGCGGTCTGTGGATTCCCGGCTCCGCGGTTATTCAGCACGCGATCTCCCGTCCCCCTCGATACGCCCGCCAATTCGGCGATTTCCTTGATTGTAGCCATGAATTCCTTTCACCTCCGCACTTCTTATTTTCTTTCTGAATTGATTTTTGTATAACTTCTTTAACCGTAGCATAAACGGAGGGCAAAGTCAATTTCAGGGGAGGAGAAAACGTGTGCGTGCAACAAGAAACGGCAGATCCCACAAAACGGGGACGTTTTCTATGGCCAAAAAGCCGCATAAATTGGTGATTCTAACGAATTTGATGAAGAGGATTGATTTTTTGTTGAAAATCAATTAAGATGAATTATGTGCACGGGCACGAAAAGTGAAGCTTGCCCGGCGTGAGACGGCAAAGGGGAGCGAACCTTCCGCCCCTGAGAGGGAAGGCGGCTCTTTGAAGAATAACAAGAAAGGATGGGAGACGCGATATGTTGTACATAGGCGTAGATCTGGGAACATCGGCGGTCAAGCTGCTTTTGATGAGCAAAGACGGCAAGATTCAGAAGATTGTATCAA
>USKC01000159.1 GCA_900555195.1 uncultured Lachnospiraceae bacterium | reverse complement strand
GGAGATTGATTCGCCAAGGGTACGGATCATAAATCCGGGCGATGCAGTCATAGCTTTGCTCCGATTTTTTGCTCCGCATCCCACAATCCGTGTTCCGCTGTCAAAAAAAGACTTCCCGGGAAGAAAAAAGTATGTTATACTGACTTAGATAAAGGTGCGGTAAGGAGGCAAGCATATGAAGCATATTAAAACACTGAGCACGAGGGATTTAAAGGAATCCATGAAAAAGGGCGGCTGCGGCGAGTGCCAGACATCCTGCCAGTCTGCCTGCAAGACATCCTGCACGGTAGGAAATCAGAGCTGTGAGAAGATGAAATAAGCGGCTCCTTTGGAAAACCAAACAGGGTCTTTATAAGCAGCGATGAGAATCGCTGCTTATTGTGCGTAAAAAACAGCCCCGTCCGGCCATGAACCGTCAAAGGACTGTCTCTTGGGTGCGGCAGGAGGGCTGTATTTCATATCAGGAAAGGAATTATTTCAGTGATACATCAGTATAAGAACAATGGATACAACATTGTGATGGATGTGAACAGCGGAAGCGTGCATGTTGTGGATGAGTGTGTCTACGACATACTGCCTTTCATCGAGAAACAGTACCTGGAGGGCGTGAAGGATCAGGAGGCAGTGCTTAAGGCTGTGGAAGCGGAGTGCGAGCGGAACGGCTACTCCTATAGCGCGCAGGAGCTTGCCGAAGCGGTGGAAGAAGTGCTCGCTCTGGCAGAGGCAGGGACCCTGTTCACAGAAGATATTTATGAAAAATATATCGGCGATTTTAAAAACAGGCAGACCGTTGTGAAGGCGCTGTGCCTGCATATCGCCCATGACTGCAACCTGGCGTGCAGATACTGCTTTGCGGAGGAAGGAGAATACCACGGAAGGCGGGCTCTGATGAGCTTTGAAGTGGGAAAGAAAGCGCTGGACTTCCTGGTGGCTAATTCCGGCAGCCGTGTGAATCTGGAGGTGGATTTCTTCGGCGGTGAGCCCCTCATGAATTGGGATGTTGTAAAGCGCCTGGTCGAATATGGAAGAAGCTTGGAAGAACCCAATCATAAGAAGTTCCGGTTCACCCTGACCACGAACGGGGTTCTTCTCAATGATGAGATTCAGGAATTTTTGAATAAGGAAATGGCTAATGTGGTGCTCAGCATTGACGGACGGAAGGAAGTCAATGACCGCATGCGTCCGCACAGGGGCGGACAGGGCAGTTATGATGAAATCGTGCCCAAGTTCCAGAAGCTGGCAGAGAGCCGGGATCAGTTCAATTATTATGTGAGAGGAACGTTTACGCATCATAATCTGGATTTTGGCAGGGATGTGGAGCATTTGGCAGATCTTGGCTTTGAGCAGATTTCCGTAGAGCCCGTGGTGGCGGAGCCTTCGGAGGATTATGCGCTCAGAGAGGAAGATGTGCCCGCTATCCTGGAGGAATATGACCGCCTGGCGAAGGAACTGATTAAGAGACACCAGGAGGGAAAAGGCGTAAACTTTTTCCATTTTATGATCGATCTGAGCGGAGGCCCCTGTGTGGCGAAGCGTCTTTCCGGCTGCGGTTCCGGGACCGAGTACCTGGCTGTGACGCCCTGGGGAGATTTTTATCCCTGCCATCAGTTTGTGGGCAAGGAAGAGTTCCTGATGGGCAATGTGGATCAGGGAATCATCAGGACGGATATCAGAGATTCCTTTAAGGAGTGCAATGTCTACGCGAAGGAAGCGTGTCGTGACTGCTTCGCTAAATTCTACTGCAGCGGCGGATGTGCGGCTAATTCTTACAATTTTACAGGAAACATAAATGGCTCCTATGAGATCGGCTGTCAGCTGCAGAGAAAGCGGATCGAATGTGCGATCATGATAAAAGCGGCGCTGTCATAACGCTTGGGAATGAGAGGAAAAAATGAGCAGGAAAAAAGGAATCATTACTTTAGTTGCATTTTTTGTTATCCTGGCCGGGCTGATCTATATTGCAGTTTTTGGCGTGGGAGAGAACGGAGCTGGGTCTGCGTCCAGCATTAAGCAGGGCCTTGATCTGGCTGGAGGGGTGAGCATTACCTATCAGGCTGTAGGAGACGAGGAACCTTCAGCCGCAGATATGGACGATACGGTTTATAAGCTGCAGCGGCGTGTGGAACAGTATTCTACAGAAGCGCAGGTATATAAGGAAGGTACAGACCGGATTAACATTGAGATACCCGGAGTATCCGATGCCAATGCGGTTCTGGAAGAACTGGGAAAGCCTGGTTCCCTCATTTTTGAAGATTCTTCGGGCAATACAGTGCTGGAAGGAACGGATGTGGCGGATGCTCAGGCAGTCTATCAGCAGGATGAGATGGGCAATCAGATTCCGGTTGTGGCCCTGACCCTGACGGAAGAGGGAAGGCAGAAATTCGCGGAGGCCACAACAGCTGCAGCCCCGACGCATGATATCATCCGGATCATTTATGATGGACAAGAGGTCAGCGCGCCGTCTGTGCAGAATGCGATTACGGATGGGAATGCGGTCATCACGGGCATGGAATCCTATGAAGCGGCGGAGAACCTGGCTTCTACCATTCGTATCGGTGGGCTGAAGCTAGAACTGGAAGAACTGCGTTCCAATGTGGTTGGGGCACAGCTTGGTTCTTCCGCTCTTGAAAAAAGCCTGCAGGCAGGAGCCATTGGAATGGCAATCGTGATGATTTTCATGATTGTGGTATACTGGATTCCCGGTCTGGCAAGCGCCCTTGCCCTTGGGCTCTATGTGGTGCTCATGATTCTGCTTCTGTATGGGTTTGACATCACGCTGACGCTTCCGGGCGTGGCAGGTATCATTCTGTCCATCGGCATGGCAGTGGATGCCAACGTGATCATCTTTGCCCGTATCCGGGAAGAAATCGCCACGGGAAAGACTGTGAAGACAGCGCTTAAGATCGGATTCCAAAAAGCGCTTTCCGCAATCCTGGATGGAAATATCACGACGCTGATTGCGGCCGCTGTGCTGGGCTTTATTGGCTCAGGCACGATCAGAGGCTTTGCGCAGACACTGGCGCTCGGCGTTGTGGTGTCCATGTTTACAGCGCTTACAATTACCAGGACGTTATTGAATGCGCTGTACGCCATTGGCTTCCAGAACGAGAAGTTTTATGGAAAAGCGAAAGAAAGAAAGACGGTGAATTTCGTTTCCAAGAAAGGGATCTTCTTCGGCGTGTCCATCGCTGTGATTGTGGTAGGCTTCGTGTTTATGGGCCTGTATCAGGCGCGGACGGGGCAGGCGCTCAATTATAGCCTGGACTTTGTGGGGGGAACTTCTACCAGCGTTACGTTCCAGGAAGACATGAGCATTGAGCAGATCGATGCGGAAGTGGTTCCTTATATTGAAGAAATAACAGGAGATGGCAATGTACAGTCTCAGAAGGTGCAGGGATCCAATCAGGTGATCTTCAAGACCAGGACGCTCAATGCAGATGAGAGAGAAGAGATGAGCGCTATGTTCTCTGACCAGTTCGGAGTGAATGAAGAGACTATTACGACAGAGACCATTAGTTCTACGATCAGCGCGGAAACGAGACAGGAGGCTGTCATCGCAGTGGTGGTTGCCGCTGCGTTTATGCTGATTTATATCTGGTTCCGCTTTAAGGATATCCGGTTTGGGGCAAGTGCTGTTACTGCTTTGCTCCATGACGTTTTGGTGGTGATCGCCTTTTATGCAGTAGCGAGGGTCTCCGTAGGAAGCACCTTCATCGCATGTATTCTCACGATTGTCGGCTATTCCATTAATGCGACCATCGTTATCTTTGACCGAATCAGGGAGAACATGAAGCTGGAGGGAGATGCGGATCTGCCGGGGCTGGTCGATAAGAGCATCACGCAGACGCTGTCCAGAAGTGTGTTCACCTCTCTGACCACTTTTATTATGGTCGCGGTGCTATATGTAATGGGAGTCAGTTCTGTACAGGAATTTGCGCTTCCCCTAATGATTGGCATCGTATGCGGCACTTATTCGTCCGTATGCATCACAGGTTCGCTCTGGCTGGTGCTGCGCACCCGGATAGGTGGAAGGGAAAAAGCAAAAGCGAAAAAGTAAGACATGGGAAAGCGTTCCGGGTGACAGGCGAACCGGCAGCTGTATGGATTGGCTGTGGTATAACTGATTTGGCCGGAGCGCTTTTTTTGCGCGGCCAGGTAATTCTTGGCAGAAAGATTAAGGTTATGGCAAAATGGTATGTAGCCGCTAAAAGGGCGGATTTTGAAGGAATTGGAAAACGATTCGGCATCAGTCCGGTAATCGCCCGTGTCATCCGAAACAGAGGGCTGGAAACGGAGGAAGAAATCCGCAAATTCCTTCATGGAACGCTGGAAGATCTGTATTCACCCTGGCTGCTAAAGGATATGCCGGAGGCTGTTGCGCTGCTGCAGGATAAAATCAGGGAGAAAAAACGCATTCGGATCATCGGAGATTATGATGCGGATGGGATCTGTTCCACGTTCATTCTGCATAAGGGATTAAGCGATGCAGGGGCTGTCGTGGATACGGCCATCCCGCATCGGATCAAGGATGGATACGGATTGAATGAACATTTGGTGGAGGACGCGTATGCGGATGGAATCGATACCATCCTAACCTGTGACAACGGAATCGCGGCCGCAGAACAGATCGCACTGGCAAAGCAGAAGGGGATGACGGTGATCGTGACGGATCATCACGAGGTTCCCTATGAAGAAGAGGAGGGAGGCAGAAGATATCTCCTGCCTCCCGCGGATGCAGTGGTGGATCCGAAACAGGAAGGAGATTCTTATCCTTTCAAGGGAATCTGCGGCGGCGTTGTGGCTTATAAGGTGATCTGCGGCCTGTATGAGAAGCTGGGGCTGCTTCCTGTGAAAGCGTCTCTTCTTCAGGAACTGCTGGAACTGGCGGCGTTTGCTACCATCTGTGATGTGATGGAACTGCTGGATGAGAACCGTATCATCGTCCGATATGGCTTGTCCTATATGAAAAATTCCAAGAATCTGGGCCTTCAGGCCCTGATGGAGGTAAATGGGGTGGACAGGCAGAAGCTTGGCAGTTATACCATCGGGTTCGTGATGGGGCCCTGTCTGAACGCGACGGGAAGACTGGATACGGCCACGAGAGCCCTGGAACTGCTGGAAGCGCGTGACCGGACAGAGGCGGTGCAGCTGGCAACCCTGCTGAAGCAGCTGAATGACAGCCGCAAGGAGATGACGGAAGAGTATGTGAAGCGTGCGGTGGAAGAAGTGGAAGCGGGCAGCCTGAAACGGGATCGGGTTCTTGTGATCTTTCTGCCGGACTGCCATGAAAGCCTGGCTGGGATCATAGCGGGAAGGGTGCGGGAGAGATACTACAAGCCCGTATTCGTTCTGACCCGTGCGGAAGACGGGGTCAAAGGCAGCGGGCGTTCCATTGAGACGTATCATATGTATGAAGAAATGACGAAAGTAAAGGAATTGTTTCTGAAGTACGGCGGACATAAGATGGCGGCTGGGCTATCCCTCAGGCAAGAGGATGTAGAAGTATTCCGCAGGCGGATCAATGAGGTCTGCACGCTCACGCCGGAGGACATGGAGGAACGGATTCATATCGATGTGCCCATGCCGGTATCCTTTGTGTCTCAGAGACTGGTGGAAGAGTTGGACGCCCTGGAACCTTTCGGCAATGGGAATCCCAGGCCGCTGTTCGCCCAGAAGGATCTTTTGTTCCTATCGGCCCGCATCCTCGGGAAAAATGGAAATGCGGTTCGCTTTACGGTGCAGGACGATCAGGGAAAACGTTGGGAAATGATGGCTTTTGGAGATCCGGAGCCGATGAACGAATATATGGAGCAGCGTTTTGGCGGCCAGGCTGTCCGGGCATTGTATCAGAATGAGAGAGGAACGGCGTATAAAGGGGAAATCCGCCTGGCCGTTACCTATTATCCCACGATCAATACCTGGAGGGGAGACAGCCGCCTGCAGCTGGTCATGCGGCAGTATCAATGAAATAGCAGATAGAAGGAGGAGCGGGAATGATTTTGACGGTGACTTTAAATCCGGCGGTGGATAAGACCTACAGAACGGGAGAACTTTTCTGCGGGAGGGTAAACCGGATGCGTTCCGTTACGAATATGCCGGGCGGCAAAGGAATTAATGTGAGCCGGATCCTGCGTCAGTACGGCAGGCCGGTGACCGCCACAGGATTTCTGGGAGGCTTTCCGGGGAAATGGATCGAAGAGCGGCTTTGCGAGCAGGGGATCCGAAGCGCTTTTGTCGAGACCGGGGAAGAGACCAGGAGCAGCATGAATATCATTGCGGATAACGGCTATGTAACGGAGATATTGGAGCCGGGCCCCACTATTAGGGAAGAATGGCTGACGGAACTTTTGAACCGCTATGAATGGCTGGCTGAGGAGGCAGAGGCAGTAGTGCTGTCGGGAAGCGCGGCGCCCGGAGTTCCGGAAGATATCTATGCCCGCCTGATCAGAATCGCTTCGGATAAAGGGAAAAAAGTATTCCTTGATACCAGCGGCGTGTTGCTGGCGGAGGGAATCCGGCAGAAACCCTTTCTGATTAAGCCAAACCGCCAGGAACTGGAATATGTGATCGGACACGGGCTGAAAACCCTGGAGGAATTAAAAGAAGCTGCCTGCCTGCTGCGGGAGGGTGGAATAGAACTGGTGGCGGTTTCCCTCGGAAGGAAAGGGATGCTGTTGGCAGGAGAAGATGGATGCATGTACGCTGCAGCGCCTAAGGTAAAAACGGAAAATACGGTGGGCTGCGGGGACAGTGCGGTGGCGTCCATGGTGATGTCCTGCATGGATGGACTGCCCCAGGAAGAGATTCTGCGCAGGGCGACGGCAGTGTCCGCGGCCAACGCGTCTACATTTGAAAGCGGGAACGTTCCGCAGGAACTTGCGGAGAGATTGTATCAGGAGATTGCGGTACAGCGGCTGGACTGAGCGTGGACGGAACACACAAAGAACGGCCTTTCCATCACTGGAACAGGCCGTCCTTCGCATCTTATCTTATGAGGGGGGAGATAGGTGTTGTTCATCTATCGAGTTTTATCATACAGGATATTTGTGAAAGAAATATGTCGGTTTAAAAAAAATGGG
>USKC01000158.1 GCA_900555195.1 uncultured Lachnospiraceae bacterium | reverse complement strand
TGTCATGATAAATCATGGGGACGGGCTGTATACGATTTATATGCATGCTTCGGCGCTGTATGTGAGCGCAGGCCAGACAGTATCCAAGGGAGAGACGATTGCCGCTGTGGGCTCTACAGGACGCTCCACAGGCCCCCACCTGCATTTCAGCGTAAGGCTGAATGGCGAGTATGTAAATCCGTGGAATTATTTGTAACGGATGGCGATATATTATTATTAAGCAGGAAAGGACGCCGGAGGCGGGCCAAAAGGATGGCCCAAATTCGGCGTTCAGGCTTTTCCGGCAGGCAAGGAGGACAGGATGAAAAATAAGAAAAGCTTCTGGGGAGGAGTGTTATCAGGTGTGCTGGGAGTGGCTCTGGTGGCTTGCGGCATCTATTTGGGAAGCTCACTGTGGAATTTTCTAGGACTCTATGGAGCGCAGGAAACCGCTGTGTCGGAGAGCGCAGATGAAGGAAGCGTGGCGACGCAGGAGACCCTGAATAAGATCGGCGTGCTGGAAGAGACCATTGACAAGTACTATTTGGAAGGCGCGGATGAAGAAACGCTTGAAAATGGAGTGTATAAAGGACTTGTGGAAGCCTTGGGGGATCCGTATTCCACCTACTATTCCCCGGAAGAACTGGCGGAAGTGGAAGATAAGACGGAAGGGATCTATTATGGAATCGGCGCCTATATCGGAATCGATGCGGATACTTCCCTGCCCAAGCTGACGGGAATCATAGAAGGAACGCCTGCACAGGAAAGCGGCCTGCGGGCCGGAGATCTGCTGTACAAGGTGGATGGAGAAGAAGTACAGGGGATGGAGTTGACGCAGGTAACGAGCCTGGTGAAAGGGGAAGAAGGCACGACCGTGCATCTGACGATCATCCGGGACGGCGAATCGGATTATCTTGAAATTGATGTGGAACGCAGAAAGGTGGAAAGCCCCACCGTAAACCAGGAGATGCTGGATGAGCGGATTGGATACATTCAGATCACGGAGTTTGATACGGTTACGCTGGATCAGTTCACGGAGGCGCTGGCTGTATGCAGAGGGCAGGGAATGGAAGGGCTGATCCTGGATCTGCGGGGCAATCCGGGAGGCAATCTGGTGACGGTCTGCGATATCGCGCGTCAGATTCTTCCGAAGGGGCTGATCGTCTATACGGAAGATAAAGAAGGAAACCGCACGGAATACAGCTGTGACGGAGACAAAGAGATGAAAGAAGAATTGGTGGTTCTCGTGGACGGCGGAAGCGCCAGCGCTTCTGAGATTCTGGCTGGAGCGATTAAGGATTACGGGATTGGAACGCTGGTCGGTACCACCACCTTTGGAAAAGGGATCGTGCAGAGAATCATTTCCCTGACGGATGGTTCTGCGGTAAAACTGACGGTGAGCCATTACTTTACACCCAACGGCAATGATATTCATGAAGTGGGAATCGAGCCGGATGAGGAAGTAGCATTTGATGCAGATGCCTATTATAATGATAATGTGGATAATCAGCTCAACAGGGCGATTGAGATTATGAATGAGAAGCTGGGTGAAGCGGAGACGGAAGAAGGAACGGAGAACTGAGAAAAGAAGAGAGGACGGAATGCCGCATGAATATGCGGCATCCGGATGAGGGGGGACCGAAACGGTCGCCCCTTTTCGCTGCTTTTTTGTGCAAAAGGCTGAACAGGCGGCAATAGGGGAACAAATGTTTGGATTTGGCTATACTTTTTAAAGAGGATGTGCTATACTCTTTTTCTGGAAAAGATGTTACAGCATACATAGGGATAATACGAAAACTTACCTGAAATTTCAAAAATGATAGATAATTAAAGTGAAAAAGCAAAAGATATAAAGGGGAAGAGGAAATAAGGGTATTTTTTATTAGAGTGGGTAAGGAAAAAGATAATAAGGAGATATAAAAGTAGCAAAGTTAAGATAAAGTGGAGAAAAACAGAAACAATAATTTAGAATGACATATGGGGTTCTAAAGGGGTGCAAACATATGGATAATATTCAAAATGAAACTTTCTACAACAAAGTAATAGAATTGTTCCAAAGCGCCAAAGCAAATTTGGCTACGGCAGTAAATATGACAATGGTATATTCTTATTACGAAGCAGGAAGGATGATTGTTGAAGAAGAACAGGACGGAAAAGAACGTGCAGCATATGGAAAGTATATTTTGAAAGAATTATCTCAGAGATTGACACAGAAATTTGGAAGAGGATATTCATACGATAATTTAAAACTGATGCGTAAATTTTATCTGGTTTATTCCAAAGACTCAATTGGGGAAACGCCATTTCCCCAATCTGAAAAACTTCCAGCTACTCAGGAAGGGAGAAAATTCTATTTGAGTTGGTCTCATTATCTTATTCTTATGAGGATAAATTATGTTGACGAACGTCATTTTTATGAAATAGAGTCATATAGAAATGGTTGGAGTAAAGATGAACTGGCGCGGCAGTATGGAAGTTCACTTTATGAGCGGCTTGCGTTAAGTAGAGATAAAGAAGAAGTAATGCGTCTTGCAAAAGAAGGCCAGATGATCGAAAAGTCAAATTGGATGATGAAAACTCAACAATCGGAATTATCATTTGCAAAGACAAGAAAGATGCTATTGTGCAGATGACGTTGCCTGAAGATAACAATCAAATATTTGCAAGTAAATACGAGACGGTGCTTCCCAGTAAAGAAGAATTACAAAAATTATTGGAAGATAAAAATTTTGAATAGAGAGTAGATGAATGCTCGATAGAGTGTTTTGTAGTACGTTACGATTTATATTTTGTGGCTTTTAGTAAGCAAATTGTGAAAAGCCTGATATAAGGCAGTATTTTTTCTGATTTTGACATTTTCGTTACGAATGAATTTTTAAAGGTGGCTGATAATTGAATGTATCAAAAGTCACAAAGGAGAGATTTTGCTATGGATAAATTCGTTTTAAATGCCCCGTATCAGCCCACCGGCGACCAACCCCAGGCGATCGCAGATCTGGTGGACGGGTTTAAAAAGGGATATCAGTTCCAGACGCTTCTGGGTGTCACCGGTTCCGGGAAAACATTCACCATGGCGAACGTGATAGCTGCTTTGAATAAGCCAACGCTTGTGATCGCGCACAATAAGACGCTGGCTGGCCAGCTGTATGGGGAATTTAAAGAATTTTTTCCGGAAAATGCGGTAGAATATTTTGTCAGTTACTACGATTATTATCAGCCGGAGGCCTATGTGCCTTCTTCGGACACTTATATTGCGAAGGACTCCTCCATCAACGACGAGATCGAGAAACTGAGGCTGTCCGCTACGGCTTCTCTGGCTGAGCGGCGCGATGTGGTTGTGGTGGCAAGCGTATCCTGTATCTATGGACTGGGAAGCCCGGACGAGTACAAGGACATGATTGTATCGCTCAGGCCCGGCATGACGAAAGAAAGGGATGAGGTGATACGGGAACTGATCAATATTCAGTATGACCGCAACGATATGGACCTGGGGCGGGGATGCTTCCGCGTCAGAGGGGATGTTCTCGAGATCAATCCGGCAGAAGGCGGGGATTACCTGATTCGGGTGGAATTTTTCGGCGACGAGATCGACCGTATCGCCCAGGTGGATCCGCTGAACGGCCAGCTGCATGCGACGCTCCAGCACATTGCGATTTTTCCTGCGTCCCATTATGTGGTTTCCCAGGATAAGATCAATATTGCCTGCGATAATATTGAAAAGGAACTGGAAGAAAGGATCCGCTACTTTAAGGGAGAGGACAAACTGCTGGAAGCGCAGAGGATTTCTGAGAGAACCAACTTTGACATCGAAATGCTGAGAGAGACGGGCGTTTGTTCCGGAATTGAGAACTATTCCCGTCATCTGAATGGGACGGCTCCCGGAGAACCGCCGATGACCCTGCTGGACTTCTTTGATGATGATTTCCTCATTATCATTGACGAGTCCCATATGACGATTCCGCAGATACGCGGGATGTTCGCCGGGGACCGCTCCAGGAAGAATACGTTGGTGGAGTATGGCTTCCGTCTGCCGTCGGCGCTGGATAACAGACCGCTGAATTTTGAAGAATTCGAGGCGCATATTGATCAGATGCTGTTCGTGTCCGCCACGCCGTCCGAGTATGAAGCGTCCCATGAACTGAACCGGGCGGAACAGATCATCCGTCCCACCGGCCTTCTGGATCCGGAGATTTCAGTGCGTCCCGTGGAAGGACAGATTGACGATCTGATCGGCGAAGTGCGCAAAGAGGTGGAGAAGCATAATAAGATTCTGGTTACCACTCTGACCAAGCGGATGGCGGAAGATCTGACCGATTATATGCGGGAAGTTGGAATCCGGGTGAAGTACCTTCATTCGGATATAGACACGCTGGAACGCTCGGAGATCATCCGGGATATGCGTCTGGATGTGTTCGATGTGCTGGTGGGAATTAATCTGCTGCGGGAAGGGCTGGACATTCCGGAGATATCCCTTGTGGCGATCCTGGATGCGGATAAGGAAGGCTTCCTGCGTTCGGAGACCTCCCTGATACAGACCATTGGCAGGGCGGCCAGAAATGCGGAAGGCCATGTGGTCATGTATGCGGATAATATGACGGATTCCATGCGGGCGGCCATTGAGGAGACGAACCGCAGGCGCCAGCTGCAGCAGAAATATAACGAAGAACATGGCATCACGCCACAGACCATTAAGAAGAGCGTGCGGGATCTGATCAGCATCTCTAAGGAAATCGCCAAGGAAGAGGTACGCTTTGAGAAGGAACCGGAGTCCATGGATGAAGAAGAACTTACGAAGCTGATTGCTGATGTACAGAAGAAGATGAAGAAGGCTGCGGCCGAACTGAATTTTGAAGCTGCAGCGGAACTGAGAGATAAGATGGTGGAACTGAAGAAGACGCTTGAAGGCATGAAGGAATGACTGCCGGGATTGATGGTGCCAAAGGCAGAAACGGAAGAGAGCATGCCAGACCCGTTTGAACGTTGCGCCGATGGAAAGAATATAGATAAAGCGGTGTCAGGCCGCAGAAAAGGAAGGAAAGTATGGAGCAGGAAAGCATAAAGATGAGGCCGCGCGATTATATCAGGATCCGCGGGGCGAATGAACATAATCTGAAGAATATTGACCTGGATATTCCAAGAAATGAGCTGGTGGTGCTCACCGGTCTGTCAGGTTCAGGCAAATCGTCCCTGGCCTTTGATACCATCTATGCGGAAGGGCAGAGGCGGTATATGGAATCCTTGTCTTCCTATGCCCGTCAGTTCCTGGGGCAGATGGAGAAGCCCAATGTGGATAAGATCGAGGGGCTTTCTCCTGCCATTTCCATTGATCAGAAATCTACAAACCGGAATCCCCGTTCCACAGTGGGCACTGTTACGGAAATCTATGATTATTTTCGTCTGCTGTATGCCCGAATCGGAATTCCGCACTGCCCTAAATGCGGAAAGGAGATAAAAAAGCAGTCTGTGGATCAGATGGTGGATCAGATCATGGCCCTGCCGGAAGGAAGCCGTATCCAGCTGCTGGCTCCCGTGGTCAGAGGCAGGAAGGGGGAGCATGCAAAGGTGCTGGAGCGCGCGAAGCGAAGCGGCTATGTCCGTGTGCGTGTGGACGGCAGCATGTACGAGCTTTCCGAGGACATTCACCTGGACAAGAACATCAAGCATAATATAGAGATTGTGGTGGACAGGCTGGTGGTGAAGGAAGGGATCGAAAGGCGGTTGGCAGATTCCATTGAGAATGTGATATCCCTGACAGAGGGGCTGCTTCTGGTGGATGTGATCGGCGGCGAACCTATGACATTCAGCCAGAGTTTTGCCTGCCCGGACTGCGGAATCAGCATTGAAGAGATCGAACCGAGAAGTTTCTCCTTTAACAATCCTTTTGGCGCCTGTCCGGAATGTTATGGGCTGGGCTATAGGATGGAATTCGACGTGGATCTGATGATCCCGGATAAGAGTAAGAGCATTAATGAAGGAGCGATCCTTGTCATGGGCTGGCAGTCCTGCAATGAACCGGGAAGCTTTACCAACGCGATCCTGCAGGCTCTGGCCAAGGAATACGGCTTCAGCCTGGATACGCCTTTTGAAAAGTACAGCGATAAGGTGAAGAATATCCTGCTCCACGGCACCAATGGACACGAGGTGGAAGTGCATTATCAGGGACAGCGCGGCAAGGGAATCTATCCGGTGGCCTTTGAAGGGCTGATTAAGAGTGTGGAAAGGCGTTACCGGGAAACCGCCTCCGAGATTTCCAAGCAGGAATATGAGACCTTTATGAGCATCACCCCTTGTCCCGCATGTAAGGGCATGCGTCTGAAGAAAGGGGCCCTGGCCGTGACGGTCTGCGGAAAGAACATCCATGAGATCACTTCCCTGTCCATACGGAATCTGAAGCGTTTCCTGGACGAGATGGAATTGACGAAACAGCAGGAACTGATCGGAAACCAGATCCTGAAAGAGATCAAAGCCAGAGTGGGATTCCTGGTGGATGTGGGGCTGGATTATCTGTCTCTTGCCCGGGCAACGGGAACCCTTTCCGGCGGGGAAGCACAGCGCATCCGCCTGGCGACGCAGATCGGTTCCGGTCTGGTGGGTGTCTGCTATATTCTGGACGAACCCAGCATAGGACTTCATCAGCGGGATAATGACAAGCTGCTTCATACGCTGAAGAATCTGAGAGATCTGGGAAACACGCTTTTGGTGGTGGAACATGACGAGGACACCATGCTGGCCGCGGATTATATTGTGGATATCGGGCCGGGAGCCGGTTCCCACGGGGGAGAAGTGGTGGCCTGCGGCACTGCCGAAGAACTGATGCATAATCCCGATTCCATCACGGGAAAATATCTGAGCGGCGAATTGGAAATTCCTGTTCCTGCACAGCGAAGAAAACCCGCCGGCTGGATTAAGGTGAAGGGAGCCGCGGAAAATAATCTGAGAAATATTGATGTCCGTTTTCCCCTGGGAGTGCTGACCTGCGTGACAGGAGTGTCAGGTTCAGGGAAAAGCTCCCTGGTGAATGAGATCCTGTATAAGGTGCTGGCAAAGGAACTGAACCGCGCCAGAACGATTCCCGGAAAGAACAAAGGGATAGAGGGAATAGAAC
>USKC01000157.1 GCA_900555195.1 uncultured Lachnospiraceae bacterium | reverse complement strand
AAAAATTCCGGAAAGAACAGCAATGATCGATATGAAAAAAGGGGCCTGACCGTTACAGTTGGTTATGAGATGGACGAAAATCCCTCCTATTGTTGACAAAAAGAGAAACAGCCGTATGGACAGCCTGCAGGGCTGGCTCAGGCGGAAGGGGAGTCTGCATCTGCGCCTGCCAGATAATCAATGCTGCATCCGAATGCATCTGCGATGCTGCGCATCGTTCGTAAGGATGGGTTCTGGATTTTGCCGCTGGCAATTTTTTTAATTGTTTCATATGGCACGCCTGAATTGTCAGATAACATTTTCAGGGACCAGTTGTGTCTGGACAGTTGGGCGGCGATCCGCGCCATGAGAATCTCCCCAAGATGATCGATGCTGCGTTCCTTTGTCTCGTTCAAACAGATTTGCATGATGTACCTCCTGATTCATTGGTTTGGTGATTTGGTTTTCTATATCTTTATCCTGGTTTGTGCCATAAAAGGCACAGAAAAAATAAAATATTTCAAAAACAGTGCCATATATTACCTTTACAAATAGTAGATTTCTGATAAAATATGCCTGTAAACGGTAATTGTTTACACAAATAAGTAGTAGGGATCTATGGAGGAGATAGTTATGAGTTGTATGTGGGTATCGGTAAATGATTGCAGCCAATCGCATCTTTATCATTTGGCGCAGATGATTATGGAAGATGAGGAATTACAGATTGTGTTGGCATATGGCTTGCCGCATACGGATGGTTCGGACAGGAATGTTCCCGCCAAAAGGGCGGAGCGTCTGCTTTCTGATTTGGGAATGCCATCCCATCTGAAAGGATTTGCTTATCTGAAAACGGCATTTGAACTTTGCATGGAGGATCCGGAAGAAATGGACGGCATTACGAAGCGTCTGTATCCAGATATTGCCAAAGAGCATAAGACCTCGCCTGAAAAGGTTGAGCATGCCATCAGACATGCAATAGAAGCGGCATGGAGAAGAGGGGATGAGAGAAAATTGAGAAAGATCTTTGGATATGGCAATACGGAAGGTAGCCGTCCTACGAATTCAGAATTTATATCCAGATTGACCAAGCATCTTGGGAATGAAAGCGGGAACTATTTTTCTTGAGTGAATGGCTCTTCCATGAATCCGGATCCGGTTGTACAATAGGATAAGGCGTCTGGATTTGGACATGCAGGCGCGGGAACGTTTACCTGACATGGAGGAGAATATGAAGGAAGTTGGAAGAATTCCATTGGAAGGATTGTACAACACGAGGGATTTGGGAGGGATGAAATCCAAGGAGGGACGCCGGATCAGGCCGCGGCGCCTCCTACGCAGCGGTCAGCTGAAGGGAATGACCGAACGGGATAAAGCAGTGCTGCTGAAGGAATATCAGCTGCGGACTGTGGTTGATTTCAGGACGCGGCGGGAAAAGGAAGAGGCGCCGGATCCAGATCTTCCGGGCGTGCAGTTTGTGTGGGATCCGATCCTGTCCGATCTGGCTGTGGGGATCACGCAGGATAAGAAAACGCAGGAAGACATGATGCGCTTTTTGGCGCGGCAGCTTTCTTCCGGAGTGGATGCCGCCAAAGAGTATATGACGGGACTGTACAGAAACATGATAAAAGAAGCTGATTCACGCGCCGGTTACAGGCGTTTCTTTGCAGTGCTCATCAATCAGGAAAAAGGCGCTGTGCTCTGGCACTGCAGTGCCGGCAAGGATCGCGTGGGTGTGGGAACAGCTCTTTTATTGGAAGCGCTGGATATTCCGGAGGAAAAGATTTTTCAGGATTATATGTTGGTAAATGAACTCACCGCGCAGGCGGTGGAGGAACAGATGAAGAAGCTGGGAACCAGGATAGAGGATCCCGGCCTTCTTGCGTGCATCCGAAGCCTGCTGCAGGTGCAGTCCGGCTATCTGCAGGGGGTTTTGGACGAAATCCGGGATTCTTACGGATCCATGGAACGGTTCCTGGAACAGGAGATGGATCTTGGAAGCGCCAACCGGAAGCGGCTGAAGGAACTTTATCTGGAAGACTGATGCATGATCTGCATCCCTGGTAAAAAGCGTTCTGCATTGAAGGAAAGGATGGAACGAAAGAGATGGAAGAGAACAGAATTCGGCTCGACGCAAAGAAAAAAGAAGCGCGCCTTCTGCCCATGCAGGGGATGGACAGCGCAGGAAATCTCTATGAAGTGGATAACATCAGCCTTTTGAAGAATAAAAGAAGATTCCTTCCGGTGATGGGGGAGTTTCATTTTTCCAGATATGAACCTGAGGCATGGGAGGAAGAACTTTTGAAAATGCGCGCCGGCGGCGTGAACATCCTGGCTACCTATGTATTCTGGATTCACCATGAGGAGCGGGAAGGGGAATGGAATTTTTCCGGCTGCCGCAACCTGCGCGCTTTCCTGGAAATATGCGGGAAGGTGGGGATGCCCGTATGGCTGCGGATCGGTCCCTGGGCGCATGGGGAATGCCGCAACGGAGGATTTCCGGACTGGCTGGTAAAGGATGAAAAACTGCAGGTAAGGACGGACGATCCTGCCTACCTGGAAAAAGTAAGGCGTTTTTGGGAAAAGCTGGGCGAACAGGCAGAGGGCATGATGTGTAAAGATGGGGGCCCTGTGCTGGGGATCCAGTTGGAGAACGAATACGGACACTGCGGAGGGCCTTCAGACAGGGAAGAAGGGATGGCCCATCTGCGCACGCTGAAGAGGATGGCGCAGGAAGCCGGTTTTGTGGTCCCCTATTATACGGCAACAGGGTGGGGCGGCGCCTATGTGATGGACGGCGAGACGCTCCCTGTTCTGGGAGGCTATGTGGATGCGCCCTGGGCGGAGCATGTGGAAGCAATGCCTGCCAGCGCTAATTTTATTTTCACCTCCTTTAAACAGGATGAGAATATCGGTTCCGATCTGGGAGCGGGAAAAGATCAGGCGTTCACGTTTGACATGCAGAGCAATCCCTACCTCACGGCGGAACTGGGCGGCGGCCTGCAGGTGACCTCCCACAGGAGAACCTGGCCCTCTCCCGGAGATATAGAAGCTCAGTCTCTGTGCATGCTGGGAGGAGGGGCCAACCTGCTGGGATACTACATGTATCATGGGGGCATCAATCCGGATGGAAAATACAGCACGCTTCAGGAATCCAGGGATACCGGTTATAACAATGACCTTCCGGTAAAGAGCTATGATTTCCAGACCTGCATCAGGCAGTCCGGGCAGCTGGGCGCCAGTTACGGCAGGCTGAAGAAGCTGCACCTGATGCTGGAAGACTTCGGGGAAATCCTGGCAGGGGCGCAGACATTTTTCCCGGATATCCTGCCGGATTCCCCGGAGGATATGCAGACGCTTCGTGTGACGGCCAGGGTGAATCCGGATACTGGGGCAGGGTTTTTGTTCCTCAACAATCATCAGAGAATGCGCAGGATGGCGGAGCATCGGAACGTTTCCGTGAAGCTGTATGAGGAAAAAGGACAGATGGAACTGGAGGATCTGTGCCTGAAGGATGGAGAATGCGCGGTGATTCCTTTCCGATTTCCCGTTGGAGAAGGGGAAAACAGAAGGGTGCTGGAGAGTACGAACGCGTCCCTGCTCTGCCGGCTGAAAAACCGCCTTTTCCTCTATACGGATGAAAAGGCCGTGGTCAGATGGAAAGGAGAAGCGGGGGAGGTGACCATCCTCACCACAAGCCAGGCCAACCGTGCCTTTAAGATTGGAGAACGCCTGTATCTTACGGAACATGAGGACAGCTGCCTGATCTGCCAGGAGGGACAGGTCTGGCTGCTCACAAAGGATGTGAAGGAGCGCCCTGTCGCATATGAAGCGGATGGAAGCGTCCGCAGGCTGAATGCCCGTGCCGCCTGCCCGAATGCTTCGGCCAGAGAGCAGGGCAATCGGAACGGTGCCGACACAAAAGGTGCTGTACAAGCCGTAACGGTTCCCGCCTGGGCACGGCTTGTACATGCGTCGTGGGAAGAAGGAGGGACGCTGGCGTATCTGGAATACCGCGTGGAGATCGGACAGGTGCCGGAAGAGGCGCTCCATCAGCTGTATCTGGAAGTGGATTATGCAGGGGATCGGGCGGAAGTCTGGTCGGATGGGAAACTCCTGGACGACTGGTTCAGCACAGGTGAGATCTGGTGTTTGAACCTGAGGCGCTTCGGCTATCCTTCCGGCCTGACGCTGCGCATCTATCCCAGCGACAAACCCATACCGAATCCGTATGGGAATCAGGTCTATTATGACCTGCCTTCAGAAAAGGGGTGCGCGCTGTGCGGGGTGAGGACAGTCGCAGAGTACCGGCTTTTGGTTGAGAGGTAGAAGAAGGGCAGGGGGGAAGAAAAAGTGGTTAGTACAAACTGACCAGTTTTTCTATCTGATTGTCAATCACATCAAACTGCCAGATGCAGTGCCCAGGGATCCGGTGTTCCGTCAGATAATAATGCCCATCGAAACTTCCCAGATAATAGGGCGTTCCCCCTCCCACAAAGTAGGAATAGATATCTTCATATTCACCGGCAGCCAGCGTATGAAGATCCTGCGTGCGCAGGATGGTGGCATATTCCTGGCTGCCGTTTTGATCCGTGGAAATGGTGATATAATAATAGTCCTGAATCTTTTCCAGCTGGATCATGCCTGCGATTTCCGGAACCACAGGATACTCCTCCAGGATCGAAAGATCGGAAAGCCTGGCGCGGATGATGGAGGAAGCGCCGGAGACGAAATATATTTCATCATCCATGATGGTGAAAGAACGCACATAGACACCATTCAGCTTCTCAATGCTGCGAACCTCCCTCAAAACCATCTGAGAGGAACCTTCCAGACGATCGAAGACATAGAGTTCTCCGGTCATGGAACTGAGCACATAGAATAGATCCGTATTCTCATCATATACCACATAATGCGGGCGGGTTCCGATGTCCGGGAAAGTCTGTGTGAGCTGAAAACATTCCCCCTTCTTTTCAAAGACCAGTACCCGATGGTTTTCTGTATCATCCGCCAGATAGACCACCCCGTCACTGGCAATGGTATGTCCCCGGTTGATCTGATCGGTCATGACCTTCCATTCCGTAAGCGGCGCCTGCAGCGTATCGCTGTACAGGATCTGATTATGATAACAATCCACGATAAAATAAGTGTCCTGCAGCTTGGTGATGCAGGTTGGAACGCTCAGATCAGAATAAGGATTGGAGGCGGCAGGCGAGACGGGCTGGCCGGAAGAAACAGGTTCGGAGGCGCGCAGATAATCTGGCTGCCGGAAAAAGAAGAAGGCTGCCGCAACGGCAATGACGAACAGGACGACAATAAGCAGGATGGGAACAATGCGTTTTCTTTGATTCATGATGAATGCCTTTCTGATGATTGGATAATTGCTGCGGGCGAAGGAACATGGCCCGATAAAATTATTATATACCACAAATGAGAAAATCACCCCACATATTTGGTGCCTTTTTCTGCAAGAAGGAAAAGACCTTCCCTCTTGTGGAGAAAATGCGGATATGGGATAATGTTTATAGAGAGTAGCGTAATGGATGCTGTATTAAGAAGATATGAAAAGGAGGGGCTTATGGACGAAGAAGTACTCCTCACTGGGGGAAGAGTGACGGCAGAAGTAGTTCGTAAAGGGAACTTGATATACCGGTCTATGTGTAAAAATTCGTTTTTTGTCCATCAGGTTTTACGTTTCTTGGAGAAAAATGAGGTAGCCTGTGCTCCGAAGTACTGGGGAATTGATGAGAAGAACAGAGAAATGCTTGATTATATTGATGGAACGGTACCGGATAATCTGGGGATGTTTTCGACAAAACAATGCTGTCAGGCCGTTCAGATAATAAAAAGACTGCATGCCTGCCTGCATCAGTTTCCGCAGTGTCCGGAGGGGTTGACCGTATGTCACAATGACCTATCCCCTTGCAATTTCGTTTTTCGGGACGAACACCCCATTGCCGTGATCGACTGGGATGCGGCGGCATTTGGCCATCCGCTGGATGATCTGGCATATGCAGTCTGGATGTGGCTGGATATAGGAAATGAGGCCTACAGCAACACTTTTATTAAGGCACGGATGGAGGCAATGCTGGACGCTTATGGGGTTCCGGCAAAAGAACGTTCTTCTTTTGGACAGCGCATATTTCGGCAGATGGAGCGGGTTGGAAGGGCTGTCTTTCCTACGGAAGAACAGACGAATGCTACACGGTTGTGGACGGAACGCTGCCGGATATGGCTGAAGGCATTTTGGGAGAACTGTTATGGAGGATTTTGAAATAAGGCTGCCGTAATCCCGCTGGCCTGGCTTTAGACGGTGTGGAAAGGTAGCCCAAAATAGCGGTGTATGCTATACTTGCGTTAAGGTCCCCCTTGGCTTTAAAGAATGGGGAGCTTATATGATGCTATAATAGTTAGGACGAAAGCGTAACAGGCCTGATATTGACTGGGTGGGAAGAAAAGAGACCTGGTTTCTGGTGGTCTGGACGAGGATGGCTATGATATATTTTGTGATGATCTGTGTGGTGATTGCCACGCTGCTTTTTTTTGTACGCTCTGAATATCGAATCATGCAGATGGTTTCCATGTTTTTGATTTTGCTTTTTTCCTGGCATCATTGTGCGCTTTTATCCTGTATTTTTGTAAATCTTCTTTCAACTTAGGAATTTTTCAAAGATAGCAGGTGTGAAGGGCTAAAAGACGTAAAGAAATAGAAAGAGCAATGTTCAGACAGGTCTGAACTGTTCCCATTAAGAATCAAAATACGGCAGAAACCCCATCCGCCGCCTTGGAGAGGCGGTGGATTCATGCTATAATAAATGTATACAAACCGGAATCTGAATTCATTGCAGGGCAAAGCGGCATGCAGATAGGAGCAGCAGATGAAAAAATTGATGAAGGAATTTGAAACATTTATTATGCGCGGAAACGTGATCGACATGGCTGTCGGCGTTATTATCGGCGCAGCGTTCCAGGGGATCGTCAATTCACTTGTTAGCGATGTGATTTCTCCCATTCTTGGGTTGTTTGCCAATATGGATCTGAGTTATCTGGTTCTTAAGATAGGAGATGTGGAGATTCGATATGGCTCTTTTATAACAGCGGTGATCAATTTCCTGATCATGGCGTTTGTCATTTTTCTTCTTGTGAAGTTAATTAATAAAATTTCAGAGATCGGCCTGAAAAAGAAAAAACGGGCAGAAGAGACCGTGAAGCCC
>USKC01000156.1 GCA_900555195.1 uncultured Lachnospiraceae bacterium | reverse complement strand
ACGGGGAGATTTTATTTTTTCAAAGTTCAATTTTCATTCTCTATAGGAATGCTTTATGTCATAGTAACACAGCCCCCGCCACTTGACAAAAAAAATAAGTTCTCCGATAATGGGATACAGAGTGAAAAGCAACGGTTCAAGCAAGGGTCTTTTTTTAATAACTGGGAGTGTATTATGAGACAATGTATGGATTCCGAAAATCTGCATCGCCGCCTGAAGAAAATCATCGGACAGGTTCAGGCCATTGACCGTATGATCGATGAAGATATTCCCTGCGAGGATATCCTTTCTCAGATCAATGCTGCGAAAAGTGCCCTGCATAAAGCCGGTCAGGTTGTTCTGGAAGGGCATATCAAGCATTGTGTAAGAGACGGGATCGAACACGGAGATGCGGATCAGACCATTGCCAACTTTACCAAAGCGGTAGAACGCTTTGCCAATATGAATTAAATTCCTGACTGGCTTCACAGCCACATTTAAAGAGCGCTGCAAAATCTTCGTATGATTTTGCAGCCTTTTTTATGCCAAAAATAATGCATCTCCTGTAAAGTCCTGGCTGCCGCTCATTTTCCTGTATTCTTCCGGTCCGTTCTGCCGCTCCCTTGTTCATACAGGATGTTTCATCCTCCGCATCCACCAGAGATCTGGGGATTATGAAACGTTTGACAACCCATACCCCTATATGTATAATATAGCTGAGCAAACAATATACATATACCCATATAGGTATATTGTTATTTTAATACGATTCTATCTATTTTCTATCGCCTGCCTTTTACTCCACATTTTTCTTCGGGCCGGCGATGGTACATCAGAAGGGGGAATTTTTTTGAAAAAGCTGGAACACCTATTGGAATGGGGCGGCATAAAGCGGGACATCATCTTTCTTGTTCTCTCCGGGCTTTCTCTGCTCGCAAGTATCTTCGGTTTTTCGCCCTTTCCCTTCGATATGGCCTGGATCGCCATTCTTCTTTGCGGCATCCCGATCATTTTGGAAGCGGTGATCGCTCTTGTGACGGAATTGGATATCAAGGCAGACATGCTCGTATCCATCGCTCTGATTGCGTCTGTCATCATCGGTGAAACCTTTGCTGCCGGAGAAGTCGCTTTCATCATGCAGCTGGGAGCTCTGCTGGAAGATCTGACTGTGGCCAAGGCCAGAGAGGGAATCGAGAAGCTGGTTCATCTCACTCCCCGCACGGCACGTCGGATAACCGGGGAGAAGGAAGAAATTATACCTGCAGAAGCGGTACAGGTTGGCGATCTGCTGCGCGTCCTGCCCGGAGAGGCCATTCCGGTCGACGGAGTCATTCATTCCGGTCAGACTTCCATCGACCAAGCTGTCATGACCGGAGAATCTCTCCCTGTGGACAAAAGCGCAGGCGATGAAGTATCCAGCGGTACGGTTAACCAATTCGGATCCTTTGATATGTATGCCACAAAGGTGGGAGAGGACAGTTCCATTCAAAGGATGATCCGTCTCGTCCAGTCTACCGATGCCGGAAAAGCAAAAATTGTCGGCATAGCGGATCGCTGGGCCACATGGATCGTTGTGATTGCCCTCTGTGCAGCGGCTATCACCTGGATTCTGACAGGACAGATTATCCGCGCGGTCACCATCCTGGTCGTTTTCTGTCCATGCGCTCTTGTTCTCGCCACGCCGACTGCCATCATGGCCGCTATTGGAAACGCTACAAAGCATGGATTCCTGGTGCGGGAGGGAGATGCGCTGGAGCGTCTGTCAAACGTAACGCATATCACGTTTGATAAAACGGGAACGCTCACTTACGGCGCTCCCCAGGTGACGGCGGTCTGTACGCTCACTCAGAATATGGATGAAAAAGAACTATATGCCTATGCAGCATGCGCAGAACTTCGCTCCGAACATCCTCTGGGAAAAGCGGTCGTTCAAAGCTATCGGGACAGCATAGGGGACGACATCCCACACGAGGAAGCGTTCCAGATGATCCCCGGCCGCGGCGTGCGCTGCCTGTGCCGGAATAAGGAAATTCTGGCGGGAAATCCTGCGCTTCTTAAAGAAAACGAGGTTTCCATTCCTTCTTATGCCTGGGAAAAGGCTGCCGCGTATCTCGATGACGGCTGTACCCTGATCTGGATCGCAGCGGACCAAAAGCTGGCCGGAATTATCGCCCTGTCAGATACCCTTCGGCAGGATGCTGCCCTTACCATACAGGGAGTAAAAGATACAGGGATTATACCTGTTCTGCTGACCGGAGATCACGAGAATGCCGCCAGGCATATCGCCGAATTGCTTCACATTGACCAGTTCAAGGCCGGCTGCCTTCCTGAAGAGAAGCTGGACTGGATCGAAAACTGTCAGAAGGACGGGGGCTTGGTCTGCATGATGGGAGATGGCATTAACGATGCGCCGGCTCTGAAAAAGGCCAATGTTGGAATTGCAATGGGAGGAATCGGCAGTGATATCGCTGTGGACGCTGCAGATATTGCCCTTGTAAATGATGAAATCCACATGCTTCCGCACCTGCTCCGGCTTTCCAAGCGGATGATGCTCACAATTAAATGTAATCTGACCTTCTCCATGACGTTGAATTTCATCGCCATTATCCTGGCTATCACAGGAATCCTGAATCCTGTCGTCGGTGCCTTGGTACATAATGCCGGTTCTGTTATCGTTATTGTCAACTCAGCGCTTTTATTGAAATATAGAGATTAAAGATTCCTAGTAACCGTTCAGACCTTTCTGAACGGTTACGATTTTTACGGTTCCTGCCGGACTATGTGCTCCTGCCTTCGATAATCCTCTATCTTCTTTTCTGTTATCCGGACTGAATGCTCCTGAAGTTTTTCCAAAAATGGAAATCCCTGAACGCTCTTCGCCGCATAGGTTTTCTGCAATTCATATTCCAGAGGCAGCCAGGTTCGGATATCGCTTTCATTATGGGAAATGACCGCCTCCAGCTTATCAAGCGCCTTATAGATCCTGGCTTCTTTTGTTTCAAGCGCTTCCATCTCTTCAAACAGGGCGGTAAACTCCAGGCAAAGCGATTCCGGAATCCGTTCCAGAAGGCCCTTCACCGCTTCTTTTTCCGTTTTCTCATTCTGTCCGGTTTTTTCAAAGGTGGGAATGTCTCCCGTTACCGCTTCCCCAATATCATGCAGCAGGCTCATCCGGATCACTTTATCCATGTCCGCCTCCCCCAATTCATCTTTCAGAAGAAGCGCCATAAGTGCCATTCTCCAACAATGTGCCGCCACGCTTTCCGCCGCCCCGTCAGAAGTCACACAATGTCTGGGTACAGATTTCAGCTTTTCTGCGATGCCTAGAAAGGCAAGAAACTGCTCCGGCTCAAATCCTTTTCGGACTGCCGCTTTTTTTCTTTTGTAAACGGACAGAAAAAGCAGATAAAGAAGAGCTTCCAACAGCAGAAGGGCGCCGAAAAGTACGGTATTCAGAAGAATCTGTGTATACCACGGGGCCGAAGCCGTCTGATACAGTTCAGGCCTGTTCCAGTAATCCCCTACTTTACAGGCCGAATATCCAAGATAGATTCCAAATGTAATTCCCATAATGAGCCTGAGCCCATTTCTTCCCTTCTTTTCCATATCTCTTTCTCCAACTGTTATTTTTAAAGAGAATACCGCCTTTTAAAAAATAGCCGGGCAACCGCTCGGCTATTTTCTGACAGCGAAACACAATATTTGAATTAATATGCGATGATTTCCTGATCCAGCTGCCCGATTGCGTCGCTGCTGAGACCATAATATCCGTTCTCATCCTGCTCCACCTTAACGATCACGGATATCTCATCTTCATATCCCAGATTCTCCATATCCGCATTGATCAGATCCACGATGCTGACCATAACCGCATCATATGCACTCTGTTCATCCGCGTAATCATCCGGATTCATCGTCGCTATAAAATCATCAATTGTAGTAGAAATGGCATCCGTATTTTTCACAATGATATCAATGGGGCTGATCAATACCTCCACATTATAATCATTCCCATTTTTCACCGCTTCCTGCACTTCAAATTTGGAATGTTGGTAAATGTTCTTGTACATATCCACAATCTGCTGATACACATCATTGGAAACCGATGGGATTCCACAATACTGAAGGAAAAAGTCCGCTTCCACTTCAATTCCCGATTCATATTCCGCAGCAGCTTCTTCCTCTGTAATATCCACCAATTCCATATAGGTCGAAGCATCGCCGAGATAAATATTCTTCAAGGCTCCTTCCACATATTTACTGGCATCAAAACTTCCTATACATGCAGTCAGGACAATTGCCATACACGCAGCAATCACGGCGGTTGCTTTCTTCTTCATAAGTATTTTCCTCCTGAATTGTGAAAATTTTGTGTTCTAAATTCAGGATACGATATTATGTCCTGACTGTCAATCGTTACTGTTCTGCCCCCTATATTCCCTCACACTCGCCATCCCTCTGGTACTTCCTTCTTCATGGGCGGTTTGGCCGTAGGAAAATAATCAATCCGCCTGCTGCATTTTTTCAACCGCCTGCCCTGCCAGATAACGGGACAGATTAAAGTTACGGATTCCAATCTTCTCTGCGCGGTTTTCCATCCTTTCGTAATATTCCATCATGTCGCCCGAACGCTGTCTCAGATAAAAGTAGTTCTCATCGCTGGCCAGAACCGGCGCCGCATCTGCGGACAGGTGCGCAAGATAAGAAAAGTCTTCATAAAATTCTTCATCCGGGGACTGCAGCGCTTCTGTTCCTCTGTTTACGAATGACATATTATACTTTGCCGTCCAGTAATCCGGCTTGGCAAAAGCCAGTATGATGTAGCAGACCGTAAGAACCGCCAGAAGATAGCGAAAAAGAGAAAAACCAGGGCGGAAAATACTGTAAATAACGCCTGCCAGCATAATGCAGAGGACTGCTAAAGCCCACAGAACGAGAATTCTCAGGAAAGTGAGCTGCCTGTACCCAATATACAAAAGCATACGATATGCGCTGGACGCGATCATCACATAAGTACACAGAGACAATACTGTGAGTATCGCTTTTAAAACTTTACTTTCCCTAAATAAGGAAAGACAGATCAGAACGATTGCCAAGTTGATGATGCAGACCGCCAGCAGCTGAAAAAATCCCTGTCTCGCATAAGAAGCATAGGAATATCCGCCTGGGATATCTCCTTTCTGCAAAAACAAGTATATCACCTGTATACCGCAGAAGATCAAATATACAGCCGTGATAACGGACGTAAAGGTGATGGCGAGCACCGGTTCCTGTTCCTTCTTTTTTGTACAGTTCTCTTTTACCGTCCCTTCGTTCAGCATGGCAATAAAGCTATAGGAGAGAAAGAAAGCCGCTGCGATCATGAACAGGATACAGATCACGTCCCAGATTCTCAGATAGTCCACTATATTACTGATGAGCCTTTCAAAAACTGCATCCGCTGTCATAAGAAGAAGCAGAATCACCACGAGCAGCGGCAGAAGAATGAGAAGTCCAAGAAGAATATAGCGCCCTTTTCCGTTCCGCTCCTTCTCCCTTTCCTTCAGCCACTGCATTCCATCATTTACAGGAGATGCGATACATCCGACCGTCTCGAGCAGCCCCTGACAGAGCGCTGTCAGGTATTTGGAAAACGTCCATCCTCTCTCATCCAGATACTGATGAAGCGCCATGCTCAGCATAAGGAGAAAAATGGCCATTTTGGTAAAAAAAAGAATATACACATTATCTGTCAAAAATACGGAAATTCCCAGAAGTTCAATGCTTGCCAGATAAAAAATGCCGTCTGCTTTCCATGGAACCCCTGACTTTTTGGTACATAAGTAAAAATAGACAAGGGTTCCAGCGACGAAAAAAGGGTAGGTTATCCCCGAAGCATTCCGGTACAGGCAAAAGGTCAGAAAAACTGCATACAGAATACTCGCCCCGCCAAAAAATGAAAAATTCTTCCTCATGAACAGCCTGCGTTCGCTTAAAGATTTCGTTGTTTTTCCTTCCTGCCTTGTCATCATGTGCCCATAATCCGAATTCATGAATCTCTCTGTTTCCATACCATTTTCCTTTCCCGCTCCAAGGCGTTCCGTATCCGGTTCAGGATTCCTCCGGCTCATCCTCCACATACTGCAAGATATCTCCGGGCTGACAGTCCAGCGCCTTACAGATCGCATTGAGTGTGGACAGCCGCACAGCTTTTGCTTTATTATTTTTCAATATGGACAGATTGGCCAGGGTAATATCCACTTCTCCGGCCAGTTCTGTCAGGCCTTTTTTTCTTTTGGCCATCATCACGTCCAGATTTATCACGATCGCCATGTTCTACCTCCTATATCGTCAGATCATTTTCCAGCTTGTATTCCACAGCCCGTTCAAATACTCTTCCAAGCACTTTGCTGAACAGACCGGCGATCAGAAATACCAGGATAATAATCATCACTGCAGGCGTCAGATACAGAGTCATTCTTCCGGCTGTCACCAAAGCGATCAGGAAACTATACGTTCCCATCCGGTTTAAACTCTTCACATTCGCCTCCACAAAACAGTCATTTGCAATTACCGTCCGAAACATACGGCGCAGTTCCAGAAGGATCAGTTCCGCCAGGATGCCTGATACGGCAAAAAGCAGAATCAGCTGAATATAATACTGGGCAAAATAGGAATTGATCCGTCCATATATCCGTACAGATATGGGGAGCGTCGCTATGACTAACACTCCGGCATAAAACATCAGATCCAGCAGCAATTTGGTGCCTTTAATCAAGGTTTTGTCTTTCATACATTCATACCTCCATTCCAATGCGCTTTTGCGCTGAGGAAATCGGATAATGCGCGATCCGGCGCATTCTTCACTCTCTCCCCCACAGATGATTCGATTTATCCTTCCCTTCACAGAAAAGATTCGATTACATACAAGCGTCCTTTTGTCCCATCATACAGAAGGTACATCCGGGAACCATCCCCCTGCGCATATCTGCCAAGCCGCACGTTTTCGGATAGCTCCGGATAATACGCTCTATCCACAGATAACCCGGATAAAATCTGATTTATCCACCGTTCATCCTCTAGCGTAACAGTTTCCTCCACGCCTTCCATACACCCCCTGTAAGGAGAAGTAATCCCACCAAAAAGCAGATCCCAATTCTCCCAATCTTCCATCTTCCTTTTCTTCTCTCCATAACAACTTCCCCATTAACTGCCAATTTTCCCTCTTCTGATAGAAAAATATCATATAGCACATTGAAAGTCAATATATTTTTATTGATTTACAATAAATTTTTATTAATATTCGTAATAAACACCCAAGCAGGAAGGCGCCGTATGCACATGCTCTTCGGTATCCTCCGGGCGCCGGATGTTCTTTGCCGGGGC
>USKC01000155.1 GCA_900555195.1 uncultured Lachnospiraceae bacterium | reverse complement strand
AGCTGGAAATTGTCCCCACCATAATTTTTCCCTCCACGGCCAGGAATCCGCTGACAATGGCGATCAGCACATAATTCAGATTATTGATCACATTGGTGACCGGCATCAGATAGCCGGACCATATCTGTGCGCGCGTGGCAATCTGGCAGAACTGTTCATTCTTCTCCGCAAAAGAATGCAGCATTTCTTCTTCCCGGCAGAATGCTTTGACCATTTTCAGGCCGGAAATGCTCTCTTCCACCTGACCGTTCAACTGTCCGAGCAGTACCTGCTGCTGCCGGAACAGTATCCGTGTCCGTTTGGTGACGGTCTTGGTCAGCAGAAAAATCAGCGCCACAGCCAAAAGGGAAAGCGCGGTCAGAACCGGACTGATGCGGACCATCACGCAGAAAATCCCCACGATTGTAAAGGCATACATCATCAGCTGCGTCAGCGAATCAGAAATCGTCACGCTGATATTGTCCACGTCATTGGTCAAGCGGCTCATCAGCTCCCCATGCTGTCTGGTGTCAAAAAATGCCAAAGGAAGCTTTTTCATTTTGGAAAAAAGGCTGACCCGGATGTGAAAAATCATCCTCTGCCCCACTTTCGCCATCAGAAATTGCTGCAGGAAACGCACCAGCCAGTCGCAAAGGTACAGGCCCGCGAGCAGGGCAAGCAGCAGTATAAACGGATGGCCGGCATCAATCCGGTTAATCACTTCCCCAATCAGATAAGGCGACAGGATTGCCGAGCCGGCAGCCAGGCCGGAACACAGAAATACCCATGCAAGCCCCTGTCTGTGGCCTTTAGTCAGCTTCCACAGCCTCCGCAGCGTCCCTTTCATATTTTTCGGCTTTACCCCCGGCATTCCCCGCTGAAGCCTTCCTGGGATCGGTCCCTGCGCGCTTTTTCCCTTTTCCATATCGCTGTTTCCCATCCTTTCCATCCCGTTCCTGTTTCCGGCGTCTATCCCTGCGCTTTTCCAATCTGCGATTCGTAGATCGCACGGTAAGCGGCGCAGCCGCGCAGGAGCTCTTCATGGCTGCCATACCCCTTTATCTCCCCGTCTTCCAAGCACAAGATCCGATCCGTGCGCATTACCGTGGCGATTCGCTGGCTTACCAAAAGCACCGTCATGGAAGCCGCTTCCTTCCGGATCCCTGCCAGCACCTTGGATTCTGTCATTGCATCCAGCGCGCTGGTACAATCGTCCAGGATCAAAATGCGCGGTTTGCGAATCAAAGCCCTGGCCAGGGAAAGCCTCTGCTTCTGGCCTCCTGAAAGGTTTACGCCGCCCTGCCCCAGCATGGTCTCATATCCTTCCGGAAAGGAAGAGACAAATTCATCTGCACAGGCCAGCCCGGCCGCCCGCCTCACCTCCTGCGGATCCGCATTCTTATCTCCCCAAAGCAGATTTTCCATAATTGTTCCGGAAAAAAGCAAAGCTTTCTGAGGTACCATGGCGATCTGTCCGCGAAGCTTTTTTTCGTCGATCTGCGTCACATCTTTCCCATCGATCAGGATCCTCCCCTTTTTGGCATCATAAAAACGGGGAACCAGATCCATCAGCGTGGATTTGCCGGAGCCTGTGGGGCCGATGATACCGATGGTTTCTCCCGGACGCACCCGGAAGCTTATATCCGTCAAGGAAGGGCGGGAAGCGCCCTCATAGGAAAAGGTCACATGGTCAAAGACGATTTCGCTCCCGGCTTCTTCTTTCGTTTTCTCTTCTTTTGCTTCCTCCGTCTCTGAGGCCGCCTCCTGAGCCGGAACCTCCTGCAGCACTTCTTCCACACGGCCCGCGGAAGCGGCGGCTCTGACCGCCATGTTCAGGATCATCGTCACCATTCCAAGGGAAAAAAGTACCTGCGTCATATAGTTCACAGAAGCCATCAGCCTTCCGATTCCATCCGCAGGCCTACTCCCGGATACCCACAGAAGAACGACTATCCCCGTATTCACAGTCAGATTGATCAGGGGCCCAAACACTGCCATGATGCGCATGGCGGATACTCCAGCCTGCGCCAGATCGCCGGAAGCTTCGCAAAAGCGCGCCTCTTCCTGTTCTTCCGCCCGAAACGCCTTCACCACCCGGATGGAAGAAAGGAACTGTCTGCTGATCTCATTGAGCCGATCCAGCTTGCGCTGCAGGATGCGGAAGCGGGGATAGCCCAGTTTCATATTTCCCGCAATCAGCAGGGCCGAAATTACGAGGATCACTCCCATCATGGGAAGCTGTTCCGGGGTCTGAAGAATGATCAGCACAATGGCTCCCATACAGGTAATGGGCGCTTTCATCATAATCCTCATGCTGCCGTTGATAAAATTCTGTATCTGCGTCACATCATTGGTGATGCGAGTGATGACGGAGGAAGGCTGCAGGCGGTCAATGTTCTCATAAGAAAGGGTCTGCACCTTTTTATACAGATCCATACGCATCTCCATGCCGATTCTCTGGGAAGTATGGGTGGCAAAAATGTTGCGCATCACCGCGCCGAGAGCCCCGAAGGCAGCTACCGCCAGCATCAGGATCCCGAAATGAAGGATCGCCGATACATCCTGATCCTTCACGCCGCGATCCACAATAAAAGACATCAATGTCGGCTGCAGCAGATCGGCGATCGTTTCTATGGACAAAAAAAACAGCGCCGTAAGGAACATGCCGAGATGTCTGCGTATATATCCAAGCATCAGTTTCATGATTCATCCGCCCCCTTCTGCCATTCATCCAGCAGCTTTTGAAGAAGCCCTTCCAGCTGCTCCTTCTCCTGCCCGTCCAGTACACCGAACAAAGCGTCCGCCGTCTTTTGACGCTCCCTTCTCGCCTCTCCTGCTGCCTCATATCCCTCCGGCGTCAAAAGGATATCCAGGTTGCGCCGGTCGGCCACACTGGTCTTTCGAAGGATAAAACCGTTCTTTTCCATTCCGTCCAACTGTTCGCTTAACGTCGCAGGACGCCGTTTCAGGATTTCCGACAACTCTTTTAGGCTCATCTTTCCCCTCTCTTCCAGCAGGATCAGGATCCGGGACTGTCCTCGAAACCGCTGCTGTCTATGAAATTGAAGGTGTGCGCACTGCCTGAACAGGGCAAGCAACATCAGATTTATGTTTTCCATCGAATCCCCCATTCGTTAGGTTCCTTATTATTTCATAATCAACTATATAACTGTCAACATTCTTTTGTCAAGGCTTCTAACGGAAAATAAATTTGTCAAAAGAAAGGAAAATGCTTGTTCTCCAGAGAATTTCAGAAAAGAGAATATATAATTAAGATATGGTTACACGGATACAACTATTATAAAGAGGCCGTTTCTGGTAAATCCGAAACGGCCTCTTTATAATTTGTCAGCAAATCGCAGTATTTGTCACGAATGCTCGCACTTGATGACTACCCCACATTTTATCTCGCAGATACTGCCTACCGGCTGGGTCTTTAAAAAGTGAATCCGATTTTATAATCCCCATATTTTCCGGTTGCACATCGAAACGCTTCTTCCCACTCCTCCAGAGGGAATGTCCTGGATACGATCCCATCCGTCTTCAGTTCCCCTGCGCTGATCTTTTGGATCACATCTTCAAAGCACCAAGGGCTTAAATGTACCCCCAGAATATCCA
The DNA here is from genome assembly GCA_900555195.1 of uncultured Lachnospiraceae bacterium. Lineage (GTDB taxonomy): Bacteria > Bacillota > Clostridia > Lachnospirales > Lachnospiraceae > Eisenbergiella. The sequence goes on along the minus strand of USKC01000155.1, from coordinate 3,766 downwards.
GCTCCTTTTCATCTCCGATGATGGACCAATCCACCGTGGACGGCCCTGAAAAAACGCTGAACTCCACGAACCTTCCCTGCTTGATAATCATCCGCAGCCCCTGTTCCACGCTCGCCGGATTCCCGCTGGCTTCTATGTATACATCACAGCCGTATCCTTCCGTCAGTTCCAGCACCTTGCTCACCACATCTTCTTTTCCGGGATTCAGCGTCAGATCCGCTCCGAACTGCCTCGCCTTCTCCAGACGGTTTTCCGCCAGGTCAAGCACAATCAGCTTCTTCGGATTCTTCGTGCGCATATACGTCACCATTCCAAGCCCAAGGGTGCCCGCTCCGGACAGCACCACCACGTCATCCGGCGTGATCTTCGCCCGATCCACCGCATGCTTGGAACAGGAATACGGCTCGATCAGCAGCGCGTCCGTCAATGGCATCTCTTCCGGCACGCGGTGCAGCACCGCCGTCTTTGGATATCTCACATACTCCGCCATCCCGCCGTTCAGCTTTCCTTTAAAGCCAAACACATTGTGCGGCTGGCAGAGGGAGTAACGGCCATCCTTACAGAAACGGCATTCCCCGCAGGGCACGATCTGATCCGCGATCAGGCGATCCCCAAGCTTGTATCCCGTCACATTTTCGCCCAGCCAGGCCACTCTTCCCACGAACTCATGTCCCGGGATGAACGGCGGCTCCACATACGCCTTCTGCGTACCGTCCCCCCAGAACCGTGCAGCCCCCTGCTGGCACTTCAAATCCCCCGCGCAGATCCCGCAGCCTTCGGTCTTGATAAGAATATCGTCCGGCCCGCATACAGGGGTCGGAAAATCGGTTTCGAGGCGGTAGTCTCCTATACCATACGCAACCAGCGCCTTCATGCTTTTTGGAATCTCAGTCATCTTTTTTCCCCTTTCTTTTGTCCCTGATTCCCCTTTCGTTTTCCATAAGAATTATATCACACGAAGCCGCGGCGCGACAACGTTCTTCTCCTTCACTGTTTTGCCGGCAACGATTCCCGCTTCTTCTTTTTCCCGGATAGTTTGCTCTGGAGCCGTTCGTTGAACTTAGTCAGATATCTGAAAACGGGCTCTGAGGCAACGATAAACAGGATCAGCAGCATGATCCCCGGAGTGGACATGGCAGAAAGTCCGAACAGCCATGGAAGAACCAGGACGCTTCCTACCAACCCAATAACACATCCCCACCAGATCAGGCGCCGTATCAGATTCATGGGCTTGCAGACCTGGTAAAGGATCATGAAGCCAACCACAGCCAACAGCAGCGTTGCCGCCGTAGAGATATCCTCTGTGCGCACCTGAAACACTTCCCCGAACGCCGCCAGGAAGGCCACCATGACTGCGTCTGTAATCCCTGCCGGGAGCGCTTTGGGCAGGACATTCGCAAGGAATTTTCCCTGTATCCGTTCAAAATTCGGCTGCAGGGACAGGAAAAATCCGGGAACGCCGATCGTGAACAGACTGATCAGGGATATCTGTGAAGGCTCCAGCGGATATTGAAATACAAAACATAAGGAGGCCAGAGAAAGCAGGAATGAGAAAATATTCTTGACCAAAAACAGGCTGGCAGACTGCTGAATATTGTTCACAACGCGCCTTCCTTCTCCCACCACATCGGGCATTCTGGAAAAATCGGATTCCAGCAACACCACCTGCGATGCCTGAATGGCCGCCTCGCTTCCGGAAGCCATGGCGATGCTGCAGTCCGCATCCTTAAGTGCCAGCACATCATTGACGCCGTCACCCGTCATCGCAACCGTCTTTCCATTCTTTTTCATCGCTCTGATCAGCATCCTCTTTTGTTCCGGCATCACCCTTCCGAATACCGTATACTGCATGACGGCTCTTTCCAATTCTTCCTCTGTCAGCAGCGTCCTTGCGTCCACATATTTATCCGCATTTTTGATCCCAGCTTCCTTTGCCGTCTCAGATACGGTCAGCGGATGATCCCCGGAGATCACCTTAATCTCTACGCCCTGCTCCTCAAAGTAAGAAAAGGTCTGGGGCGCCTCTGGCCGGATCCGGTTCTGCAGGGCAACGGCAGCCAGAGGGCGGATGCCTTCCTGCAGAGGTTTTCCATCCGGCCAGCTCTTTCCGATTCCGAACACGAGCACGCGGTATCCCCGTCCCGAATACGTTTCCAGCTTCTCTTTATATTCTCCGTACCTATCCAGCAGCACAAATTCCGGGGCGCCCAGTATGTAAGATGTGCCTCCCAACACAGCGCCGCTGTATTTCGCCGAGGAAGAAAACGGCATCACCGCTTCCGCCCTTCTTCCGCTCTTATCCGCAAACGCCTTCTGCAATGCCCGCATGGTTCCGTTTTCCGGTTCCATCGACCATACAAAGCATTCCAACAGACCTTGAATTTCTTCTTTTTTGCGGCCCTCCTCCAGCGAAAACAGTTCCTTTACTTCCATCTCGTCTTCTGTTATGGTGCCCGTCTTATCCACGCACAGGACGTCAACTCTGGCGAGCGTTTCCATGCTCTTCATATCATGAAGCAGCACTTTTTTGGTAGCGAGCCGTATGGTGCCCACCGTCAGCGCCATCGTGGTGAGCAGATACAATCCTTCCGGTATCATGCCGATGACCGCCGCCACCATGGACGTGATGCTGTCCCGAAATGATTCCTGGTTCCAAAAATAGCTCTGCGCAAACAGCGCAAGGCCGATTGGGATGATTGCCACGCCCGCCGCCCTCACCAGGCGATCCAGGGAGCGGATCATCTCCGACTGTTCTCCCTCCCGCATGGCCTTCGCCTGCAGGGTCAGCTGGGAAATATAGGAATCCCTTCCCACCTTGCAAAGCCTGGCCCGGCATTTCCCGGAAGTGATGAAGCTCCCGGACAGAAGCGTCTCCCCCTCTCCTTTCTCGATCTCTTCCGCTTCTCCGGTTAACAGCGCTTCATTGACCCTTACCGTTCCCTGGCATACAAGCGCATCCGCACAGATCTGGCTGCCCGCCTGGAATTCCACGATATCATCAATTACGAGTTCCCCGGAAGGAACCTGCTTCATCTTCCCATCCCGGATCACCTGGGCGTGCGGCGCATGGAGCATGTTCATTTTCTCCAGAATTTTTTTTGCCCGGATTTCCTGTACAATGCCCACCGCCGCATTCATAATGACCACAGGCAAAAAAGACAGATCCCGAAAGGAACCTGTCATACAGACAAGAACGGCAAGCACAGCAAAAATGAGGTTGAAATAGGTGCAGATATTCTTCTTGACGATATCCCCAACCGTCATGCTGGACGCATCCACTTCTTCGTTTGCCCACCCCGCCTCTGCTCTTTTTTGTACCTCTTCTTCGGTCAGACCGATCCGCCAATCCGGACTTGTCCGCACGATTTTGCCCCGTTCGGTCTCCTGCTTCCCCCCATTCCCTTTTGGCATCTCCTGCTTTTTCTTTATTTCCATCTTTTTCCTCCGAAAAGCTTCCATCTGCTGCTTAAATCCCGTCATATCGATTTCAGCAGATAAACTTTCTTGGTGCCAAGGCGGCAGGACGCGGCACCAAGAAAGTTTATCGGCGCCCGCCGCTTTCCTTATGACTTGTAAAAATCCCGATCTTGTGATATTCTCAAATATATTTTTAAAAAGCGAGTTGATAATTTGAACCGGACAAAAGACATCATTGTAACTGCTTTCTGGCAGCTGTTGGATGAAAAGCCTTTTAATCAGATCACTGTTAAGGACATTGTCACCCGCTGCCAGGTAAACCGAAATACCTTTTATTATCATTTTCATG
>USKC01000154.1 GCA_900555195.1 uncultured Lachnospiraceae bacterium | reverse complement strand
GTGATAAGGTTTCTCTCATTGGCATTTTCCGCCGTCAGTTGAAAGCCGATCAGATGACAGCGATTATAAAGGTAGCCTCCGTCCACCTCATCATATTCCTTATTCATCCACCCGGACGGCTTCACTTCAGAAATACTCTCCCGATCTTCAGTGGGCATCAGATCCTCCCCGATATTAGCTTTCGCAGTCCGGCATCTTCCTAGATGATCGAGAGGGCTATATATTTCGTAGGAATCGTTCTGAAGCTCTTCATCTGAAAAATCCGGCTCGTTGTTATCCACAATCGTATAAGGCTCGCCACTGTACTCCGGCAGTTCTGCCACGATCGACTCGGCTTCTTCCGCCTCCTTACGAAGCTCCTGGGTTTCGGAATTTCTCCCGAAATCGGAATACCTGCTGTCTCCTGAAATCTGACCGCAGGAAGTAAAGAACAGACTGAATACAAGAACAAACAGAGGAAACAACGTCCGTTTTCTTCGCGTCATGCTGTCTTCACCGGGCAGGTCAGAACTGCAATCTGGCGTACCATATCCGGACGGATCATCAGCTCATTGGACTCATATGTCACTACCGGATCTTCCTTATGCAAAAAAGCATCCAGTGTACCAATCACATCATAACCAAAACGTTCACTCCGATAATGCATCGGAATGATCATTTTGGGACTCAGCTCTTCCAGAAGAACCCGTATCTGGTCCGGCTCCATCGTATAGAATCCCCCTGCCGGGGCGAATACTGCATCCAGATGGGAAAGAGCCCTCTTCTGTTCTTCTGTAGGCATACATCCGATATCACCGAGATGGGCGATCCGCAGTCCCTCGGACTCCAGAATCGTAATACAATTCGTACCACGCTTCTTTCCTTGACAGTCATCATGGAACGACTCCAGATGCGTTACTTGAAATGGAGTTTCTCCGTACGCTTTTACAAGCTTCACTTTTTCTCTGGCATTGTGATCCCCGTGCTCATGACTTGTAAACACCTTGTTTGCTGTCAATATTTCCAATTTCAATCCTGGCACATTATCATCTTCATAAGGATCAAAGACAATGGCATATCCATCTTTGCTGATCCGAAAACAAGAATGACCAAACCATTCTACTTTTATTTCCCGCATGTATTCTTCCTCCCTTCTGTCATTTCCCGAAACAACTGATCCAACTGGGGAAACTGCTTTTTCATACGGATCGGAATTCCGGACCGATCCAGAAAACAATGTCCGGAATGTCCTACTGCTGCCAGTTCTCCCCGGCAATACATTTCATAACCGATTGTCATTCTTACTCCATTATATTCTTCAATCCGCACCTGAATCTCCACTACATCCTGGAACGTTGTCGTCTTTTTAAAATCACAGTCCACATGGGTGATTGGAGAAACAATACCGTCGGCCTCCATTCGGTCAAATCCCCATCCGGCCTGATCCAGAAAATTCACTCTCGCTTCTTCCATCCAACGAATATAGTTAGAATGATGGGTAATCCCCATCCGATCCGTCTCATAGTAGTGGATCTTGCGTTCATAGTCTTTCAAGTCGAACATATTTTCCAATCTCTAACCTTTCCCTTTCCTTCTCCAAAATGAGCGGACGTCCTCCAGAACATCCGCCCATTTTCTTTCAAGAAGAATTTGTTCATACGCTGTGAACGGTCACGCAGAACACACCGCTGCTATATGGAACAGCGGATGCCGCGCCCTGCGAGGTATCCGCTGTCCGTGTGAGGAGCGCATCTGCGCATCCATCTTTTCTTAAATAGGGTCGCCTGCCTTGGCGGCACCATTATTTATGCAGGATAAGCGCCGTTCTTGGTATCGGCCTGCGTCATATCAACCTTTTCCTGCTGCGCCTGACGATATTTGAAGAAGTCCATTGCAACCTGAGGGAACAGCGCATAGCTGAGCACATCCTCATCCTGCTGCTTCCATTCCTTCATCTCAGACTCGATCTTCTCCAGCTCGTTCGGAATCAGATCTGCAGGACGGCAGGTAATCACTTCACCATTGCCGATAACCTTCTTCTGTACTTCCGGATCGAAAGGCTTAACCGTCTTTCCGTATTTACCGGAAAGCAGATCCTTTGTCTGGTCAGTCGCTACCTTATACCGCTCTCCCATCAGCACATTGAACACAGCCTGCGTGCCGACGATCTGGGAAGAAGGAGTAACCAACGGGGGTTCACCGAAATCCTTACGAACGCGGGGAATCTCCTGAAGCACTTCATCATATTTGTCGCTCGCATTCTGCTCTTTCAGCTGGCTCACCATGTTGGAAAGCATTCCGCCAGGTACCTGATACATCAGGGTCTTAATGTTCACGCCCAGTACCTTCGGATCCATCAGGCCGCTCTTCAGGCACTCTTCTCTGTAAGGACGGAAGTAGTCAGCGATCTCTGCCAGAAGGTTCTGATCATAGCCGCTGTCATAAGGCGTGCCGCGGAAGGTTTCAACCATAACTTCCGTAGCGGGCTGAGAAGTTCCCAGCGCAAACGGAGAAATTGCACAGTCAATGATATCCACGCCAGCTTCCACAGCCTTCAGATAGGTCATGCTGGCAACACCAGACGTATAGTGCGTATGCAGCTGGATCGGCAGTTTGGTCGCGGACTTCAGCGCACGGATCAGCTTATCCGCTTCATAAGGAACCAGAAGTCCGGCCATATCCTTGATACAGATAGAATCAGCGCCCAGGTTCTCAATCTCCTTGGCAATATTCATCCAATAGTCCAGCGTATAGGCATCGCCCAGCGTATAGGAAAGAGCGATCTGCGCATGGCCGCCTTCCTTGTTACAAGCCTTTACCGCACACTCCAGGTTGCGCAGGTCGTTCAGGCAGTCAAAAATACGGATAATATCAATTCCGTTCGCGATGGACTTCTGTACAAAGTACTCCACCACATCATCCGCATAGTGACGATATCCCAGAATATTCTGGCCTCTGAAAAGCATCTGCAGCTTGGTGTTCTTGAAAGCAGCTCTTAACTTTCTGAGCCTGTCCCAGGGATCTTCATGCAGGAAGCGGAGAGATGCATCAAAAGTAGCTCCGCCCCAGCACTCTACCGCAGCATAGCCAACCTGATCCATCTTCTCAGCAATGGGAAGCATCATTTCAGTAGGCATTCTGGTCGCGATCAGAGACTGATGGGCATCGCGTAAAACAGTTTCCATAATTTTAATGGGTTTCGGGTCTGACATTTCCTTTTCCTCCTAAATTTCTGAATCGATAATATGGCATTCCGTTCCGCCCACCGGATCAGAATACTCCGAAGATAGCCATAAAGGTTCCCGCAACTACGGCAGTTCCGATAACGCCTGCCACGTTCGGTCCCATAGCATGCATCAGCAGGAAGTTGGTAGGATCTGCTTCTGAACCAACCTTCTGAGACACTCTTGCCGCCATCGGAACAGCGGATACACCAGCGGAACCGATCAAAGGATTCACCTTTCCGCCGGATATCCAGTTCATCAGCTTTCCGAACAAAACGCCCGCAGCGGTTCCAAAGGCAAACGCGATCAGACCCAGAGCAACGATTTTCAGCGTATCCGTATTCAGGAATGCTTCTGCGCTGGTGGTCGCACCTACAGATGTACCCAGCAGGATAACAACCGTATACATCAGAGCGTTGCTGGCCGTCTCAGTCAGCTGTCTCACAACACCGGACTCCTTAAACAGGTTGCCCAGCATCAACATGCCAACAAGGGGCGCCGTTGTAGGAAGGATCATGCTCACTACGATCGTAACGATGATAGGGAACAGGATCTTCTCCAGCTTGGAAACAGGACGCAGCTGTTCCATCTTGATCTTTCTTTCCTTCTCCGTGGTCAGCAGCTTCATGATCGGCGGCTGAATGATCGGCACAAGAGACATATAGGAATATGCCGCTACGGCGATCGGTCCCAGCAGAGCTGTCTGTCCCAGCTTTCCGCACAGGAAAATGGATGTAGGGCCGTCCGCTCCACCGATGATGGAAATAGCGGCAGCAGCCTTGTCATTGAATCCAAGCGCGATTGCGCCGAAATAAGCAGCGAAAATACCAAACTGAGCCGCCGCTCCCAGGAGAAAACTCTTGGGGTTAGCGATCAGCGGGCCAAAGTCCGTCATAGCTCCTACTCCCAGGAATATCAGGGACGGCAGGATCGACCACTCATCCAGAACATAGAAGTAATAGAGCAGTCCTCCCGTTCCATTGGCCGCATCCTCAGGATGCAGCATGATATCCGGATAGATATTTACCAGGAGCATACCAAATGCAATCGGAACCAAAAGCAACGGTTCAAAGCCCTTGGCGATTGCCAGATAGAGAAATACACAAGCTACTGCAATCATCAGGTAGTTCCCCGGGGTCAGATTGAAGAACGCCGTTTGATGCACCAGATTGTCCAATGTTGTTACTATGTAATCCATTCCATTGACCTCCCATGTTATTCAGCCAAAACTCACAAACCTTCCTTCATGGGCTTTGGTAGTCATTCCGTCCTCTGAATTAGTTCAGAGTCGCAAGCAGGCCGCCAGCTTCAACCGCATCGCCGACAGACACATCAATGCTCGCCACGGTTCCGTCAGAAGGAGCAACAACAGGGATTTCCATCTTCATCGCTTCAATCGTAACAACGGAATCTCCAGCCTTCACAGCCTGTCCAACCTTGACATCAATGCTGAATACCTTACCGGCCGCACCAGCTTCTACACGAATGCTTCCAGCCGTTCCGGCAGGAGCTGCTGCAGGTGCGGGCGCAGGAGCTGCCTTCGGAGCCGCTGCAGGCGCAGGAGCTGCCTTCGGAGCTGCCGCAGGCGCAGCTTTCGGAGCTGCTACAGGCGCTCCCGTGGAATATCCTTCTTCTACTACTACATCATATACGTTGCCGTTTACGGTAATGGTATAATTCTTCATGGTAATTTTCCTCCTGTATCACCCATTTAAATTTTAATAATTAGATTTCCATCTGCTGTTTGCCACACGTCTGATGCTCCTTACGACAAAGCCATCTGTTGTCGTCGCACCTTCGCTGGCAGCAATCGCCGCAGCTATTACAGCTACGAGTTCATAATCATCCGTCAAATCCGCTGCCGCCGTTTCAACAGGTGCCGCAGGCGCAGGGACGGGAGCAACTGCAACCTCATCTGAAGCAGCTTTGGACGCTTCCTCTGCTGATTTGTCGCTTGCTTCCTCTTTCTTTCCGCCGTGGGATGCCTGAAGTTTGGGAATAATTCCAAAGCAGGCGATAATCAGGCAGATCAGAATCAGGATTACAAACACGGTTCCCATTCCGAGAACAGTATTGAGCGCCGCATTTTGCATCAGTTCTCCAAAGGAATACTGTACATTTGTAGTTATGCTGGATGGGCTCAGATTCTCATCCCAAATAAACTCCACCTCTGCGTCATGGGAGGAACCATCCACCAGGATAACAGCCCTGATCCCATCTTCGCCCAGTGACACTTCATGGCCGGTAACCGCTACCATTTCCCCCACATCCGCCAGGGCATCTGACCAACTGGTGAGCGCTGCATAAAACAACGTGTCCGTCTCATACTGGCTCTCCATCCCCTGGGCCACAATATTACGGATAGCATCAAAAGTCTGATCTACCGTAGCGATTACATCCTCTGATGTAAGGGTCTGTGTTCCGTATGTATAAGAACTGTCTGACGCCGTCTCATTCGTATTTCCGCTGCAGGCCGTCATACCGAAGATGCAGATGAGAGCCATACCTAATACTAATAACTTCTTTTTCATATTAATAGACATGCTCCTTTCAAAGTCTGCGGCCTTAAACTGTGCCGTGTTTTTTCGCAGGGCGGTCTTCTCTCTTTGTGAAGAGCATCTCAAACGCACCGATCACATACTTTCTCGTATCGGCAGGCTCAATAATCGCATCCACATATCCTCTTCTGGCCGCGCTCGTTGCGCTCGTCTGAAGGGCCGCATATTCCTTCGCACACGCTTCCACCGCATCAGCACCCTGACCATCACAGATGATCTTGGCCGCAAGGCGCGCATCCATCGTACCGATCTGAGCATCCGGCCAGCAATAGGTCATATCCGCACCGATCGCCTTGGAATTCATCGCCACATAAGCGCTTCCATAAGCTTTGCCGATTACCACATTCACCTTCGGCACCGTAGCATTGGCAAACGCATAAGTCAGGCGCGCAGCGGCCTTGGCAATCTTCTTCTCAGAACACTTGTCCGCAACATAACCGTTCACATTCGTCAGGGAAAGCACCGGAATATTGAAGGCATCACAGAACTGAATGAAGTCAGCAGCCTTCTCACATCCTGCAGGAGAGAGCGCTTCATCGAAGGTCTCCGTCTTCTCGCCTTCTTCATTATACACTTCGCTGCGGTTCGCAACAGCGCCAACCGTTACGCCGTTGAGCTTCAGGAAACCGGTCACCATTTCCTTCGCATAAGCCGCCTTCACTTCCAGGAAAGCATTGTTGTCCGCGATCAGGGACAGCGCGATGGAAGTATCTCCCACGCAATTCGCAAGGGAGGCATCGGTACGGTTCAGGTCGTCCGTGCATTCCACATAGGAGTTATCATCTTCATTATTGGAAGGAAGCATGCAAACCAGATTTCTGATCTGACCGAGAATCTGTGCCTCTTCTCCCACAAAATCTACCAGCCCCGCTTCTTCCGCCTGGAATGCAGCGCTGGAAGTATCACACTTGGAAATCTCATTGCCCAAAAGCGCATTGGGTGCATTTACGAACAGCTTCGCCTTCTTCTCTTCCATGAAGGTGAAATCAGTAAGGGCCGGAACCAGAGCCAGGCCGCCTCCGCATGTTCCGAATACAGCCGTAATCTGCGGGATTACCCCTGAAGCCTGCGTCTGTTTCATATAGATCTCACCGAATGCGTTCAGAGCGTCCGTCGCCTCCTGCAGCCTCAGGCCGGCAGAATCGATCAGGCCGATAACAGGCGCGCCCATCTTCAGCGCAAGATCATACAGATTGCAGATCTTCTTCGCGTGCATCTCGCCGATACTTCCTCCCAGTACAGAAGCATCCTGGCTGTAAACATACACAAGGTTGCCTTCAATCACTCCATAACCGGTGATGCACCCGTCGGATGGAGTCTCTGTCTGTTTCAGATTAAAATCAGTAGCTCTGGCTGTAACCATCGCACCGATTTCAACGAAACTGTTGTCGTCGAGCAAAGCGGCTATTCTTTGACTCGCTTGTGAAGTAATACTCATTTTTCAGCCCTCCATTTTATCTTCATAAAAAAATTAACATTCTCTACGGCTGCCAAGGGTTCCCTGCGGGCTGAAATCCGCACGACAGAATTGAAAAAGAGCCGCCTGATCACTCTTTTTCTTCCGTTCCTGCCCATAGCACCCGTATTTTAGTAGTATACCACGTTTTGCCTAAAACGACTAGACATAAAAGTAATTTTTTCGCCTCATTG
>USKC01000153.1 GCA_900555195.1 uncultured Lachnospiraceae bacterium | reverse complement strand
AGATCATAAACCTTCAGCAGCACCTCGCAGCAATCCCGCCGTACCTGCCTGTTCGCGAGAAGTTCCTGGGCGCCGAAGAAATTTTTGCTGGAAATCAATTCCCTCAGCTCCAGTTCCGTTTCCTCATCCAGCCCGGCCTGGGAGCAGATCCCCTTGAAATATTCCACATGGCCAACGCTTACCTGGAACTCTTCCAAGCCGGCATCCTGCAAAGCCTTCACGAGCATGGCAATCATCTCCGCGTCCGCACGCACGGAAGGCTCCTGAATCAGCTCCGCGCCGATCTGCGTCACTTCTTTTAATTTCCCTCTCAGGGCAGAAGTATTGGTGAAGGTGTTACCGCGATAGGAAAAACGGATGGGAAGCTTTTCGCTCATGAAGTACTTGGCGGCGCATCTGGCCATGGACGGGGTGAAATCCGGGCGAAGCACCAAGGTATTTCCTTCCTTATCAAAAAATTTATACAGTTCCCTGGAAGGCGTCGTTCCCACTTGACTGCCAAATACATCAAAAAATTCAAAGGTGGGCGTCTGAATATCCTGATATCCAAAAGAATGAAGCGCCTGATGCAGCCTTTCTTCCACCAGCAGCTTAGCGGCGTATTCTTTTCCATAAATGTCCCGGACTCCCTCCGGCGTATGTACTAACGGCTTACTCATCTGTTTTGCGCTCCTTCTGATACTTTAGCAAATTAACGTGATAATCAATTATCATAGTAGCAAAATAAACTATATGTACTATACTAAACGCCCCGCAGGCTGTCAAGTATCTCCTGCCATTTTTCCTCATCCGGAAGGCCTTCTCCCATGTCCCTGCCGTTTAACTGCCAGCAGGTAAGCCTGTCTTTCTGGTAACAAAGCTTCAGGGAGAAAAAGGGAACTTCCTCTTTCAAAAGGCGGAAAAAAATCAGATCCCCTGTCCAGAGGTTCAGCCTTCCCACCTCATCCTTCGGCACCCATTCCAATGTGCCTTCCGCACAGTCTGTCAGGCTTCCCTCAAAAGCATCTGCCGTATATAGGCACATATATTCCGTTCCCCAGCCTTCCGACACAAAGGTCACCAGCCCCCGGAAACGGTATGAGGTAAGACGCAGTCCTGTCTCTTCCTGTGCTTCCCGCAGCAGGCAGTCCTCCGGGCTCTCCCCTTCCTCCGCATGACCGCCTATCCCGATCCATTTATGCTCATTCACATCATTCTTTTTCTTAACCCGGTGCATCATCAGATAGGCGCCGTCCTGTTCTACATAACAAAGTGTTGTAACTGGTTTTTTCATGTGAACTCCTTTCTGCGCGAACTTTTTCAGTCCGCCCGGTCGTCCAAGTCCTTCTGCAGAATATCCAGATAGGGAACAAGGACGCTGCTTCTTTTGGGGAGAAAATATTCCGGGTTCAATTCTTCATATCGAAAACTTTTACGCCCTCCATCCTTAGCCCTGTCCCAGAAATACTTCAGATGGGCCAGCGGAAGATAATAAAATTCATTCCTGTGGGAATAAAAAATCAGGATAAAAGCGACCCCTCCCTGTTTCTCAAACGCTTCCATGAAACGGACCTGGTGTTCATGGATATTGGCCAGGGCAAACGTATCCACGGCGCATTCTTTGGCGTCGAAACATACCGGCAGCCCCTGAACAGCACCGATATAGTCAACGGTACTCTTCTGGTCAAAATAGGCGAGCGTGATATGCCGCTCGTCCTTGTCGATCTTAATCGGCGTGATCGGCGTCGGGATCTTCTGAATGAGCGCAAGGCCGTTTTCCTGATATTTTTCATTTGTCCGGTTAATCAGTTCCTCCAGGGTCGAGCCCCGCAGTCCTCTTGAATTCCAGGTAGCCATTCTCCTCTTCCTTCCTTCTGTCAGCTGCCCGCTTTCTCTGCCAGCAGCTTCCTTGCAAGCGCAAACCGTTCCGGCTCCGGCGCGATAAAGCTGCGCCCCCCTGCCGGGCTGTCTGTAAGATCTGGGAATTCCAGCCGGTATGCATGCAGCAGCTGGAACTGGATTCCCGCCTTTTTAAAACGGGCATTCAGCTTCTGATTCCCATATTTTGGGTCCCCGATCAGAGGATATCCCAGCGCCGCCATCTGTGCCCGGATCTGATGGGTTTTTCCGGTGAAAAGCTCCACCTCCAGATAGGAACCTTCCGCAAAGGTCTCCAGCCGTTTCCAGCCCGTTTTGATCCGAACCGCATCCTTCCTCCCCGGATCAGAATCCAGAATGCAAACCTGGTTTTTCTTCGGATCCTTCATAAGCCAGTTCTCCGCCACTCCCTCTTCCTTTGGATGTCCTGCCACGAAAAGGCGATAATATTTATGGATGCTTCTTGTTCTCAGCAATTCACTCATGCGCTGGCTACCCGCCAGCGTTTTCCCGCAGATCACCAGACCGCTCGTATTGCGGTCCAGACGGTTGCAGACGGACGGACGGAAAGTTTCCAGTTCCTTCCGCGTAAGCGCCCCGGAGGAAAGCAGATATGCAATCAGCCAGTCGTTCAGGGAATCATCCTGCGGGGACGCTTTCTGCGTCAGCAGGCCGGCCGGTTTATCCGCCAGCAGGATCGCATCATCCTCATATATCACCCGGATCTGTGCCCGCATCTTTCCGGAATAAACCGCATCTTCTCCACAGGAAACATCTTCCCCGCAGGAGGCATCCTCCCCGTAGGAAGCGGGTTCCCATTTTGCGCCCCGGAATTTCTCAATGGTCTCATCCGCCAGAAAGAAGCGCACCAAATCCCCCTCTTTCAGCTTCTCGCTTCCCTCCGCGCGCGCGCCGCTCAGCGTAATATTCTTTTTTCGGAGCATTTTATAAAGGAAGCCGCTTCCGGCCTCCTTCAGATATTTTTTCAGATATTTATCAAATCTCTGTCCGGCCTCATTCGGGCCGATCCGCATCTCCCTCATGACCCCTCCTATATGGATATTGCCTTTAACAAGGAGAATACCGCATCTGTGAGAGGATCTTCGCCGCCAAGCTCCTGAAGCTGATCCAACCGCTTCAGATATTTGGGTACGTCCTGGAAAACCTTCACAGTCACATCCTTGATCCCACCCTTCTGAAGCATGGACTGAAGGTGTTTCTCACACTCAGGTATCTTACACTTTGGGTTAACGGCGATCCCGATCAGCGCATTTTGCCCAAAAACAAGATGCGGGAGCTCATACGTCCTCTCATAGCTGGTAAACACGCAGTCATAAAGCTGCGAAAGCCCCTCAGAATGGGCGGAAATCTCATCGTGGAGCGAGGCCGGACACCCTTTGGCCCTCAAAAACAGAATCATATTCACCGCACACATGCTCGCAGGCAGACACCCGAGCACCGCCACGATGGAAAGCAGATTCTTATTGGTTCCCGTGGAAATATAGCCCGTAAGATAGATTGCCAAAGAAAGCGCAAACAAAAACGCTGTCTTCGCAATCTCCCACTTCCGCTGATTCGCAATATAGCCATACTCCCCTTTTTTCTTCTTATTCTTAAACATTCCGTCCTCCAATCCCAAACGCCCATACGTTACTGTGTCCATGCGTACATCTCTGTTTTTTATAAAACCGCCTTTTAGTTTATCATACTATTCTCACAAAATCCATGAAAACTGAACGATTACGAAAAATTGAAGGAGCTGTAACAGTTCAGACACCCCTTCCGGAAGGAACCAGACGCACATGCACTTTAGGCTCGTCCGGCCCAGGTATGTTCTTTGCCGGGGCACGCTCTCGCTCGACTTCAAACGTAACGGCACATAACGCGCCAAAGGACGGCGCATAAGTGCCGACGTTTTCAGACGGCCCCGGCAAAGAACATACCTGGGCCGGTTCCTTCCGGAAGGGGTGTCTGAACTGTTACAACTCCCTCAATTCTTCTTTGCCGGAAACAGGCGGAGGATATGCAGGATGACGGAATGCGGCAGCAACTTGGTGAGCAGGAAAAATGCCTTGATCGGCAGACTGCAGACAGAAATCGATCGCCGTTTTGCGGATGCTTTAAGGGCGTCGCGGACAACTTTTTCTGCTTTGACCATCGTATATTTTTTGATTGCAAGGGTGGAAGCTTTCTGCTCTGCCCGTTCAAAGAACGGCGTGTCCACAGGGCCGGGGCAGACGGCCGTCACATAGATTCCCTGGCTGCAAAGTTCCTCACCGAGCGCCCGGCTGAAGCTGAGCACATATGCTTTTCCTGCCGCATAGACCGCAAAGCCGGGCTGTGGAAGGAAGGCTGCGCTGCTGGCAAGCTGTATGATACGGCTGCCCTTTTTCATAAAAGGCAGGCAGATATGGGTCATCTCCGTCAGAGCGCGGCAGTTCAGGTCGATCATCCCTGCCTGTTCTTCCTTCTCCAGCATGGCAAAGTTTCCCATCACTCCATAACCGGAGCAATTAATCAGCATCCGTATCACCGGGCACTCCCTCGCAAGATGGCGCTGCAGGGCGTTCATTTCTTCAGACAGAGTCAGATCCATAGGAAGGATTCTGGCCCGATGCTTAAGCTGGCCCGCCAGTTCCTCCAGCTGCGTCCTCCGCCTGGCGATCAGCCAGAATTCCTCCACGCCATCCAGCCCGGCATCCAGCTGTCTGGCAAATTCCCTGCCCATGCCAGAGGATGCGCCTGTGATAAGGATGATATTTTTGCGTTTTTTCCTGTCTTGGTTCATGACTTCTCCTCTCTTGCGGTAAACAGCAGGGCCACCGGAATGGAAAGGATGGCTCCCGAAAGTTTGGCCGCCAGCAGGGCTGGCACCATATCGGGTGCCGAACTCAGCGTAAAGCCCAGATGCGCTGCCAACATGGAAGCGGCGCTGACCAGAAAGGCCACATTGGCGACTTTTCCCCTTTTATCCATATGTTTTATCATGGTGATCGCGGGAATCGCGCTGACGATCCCCACGAGGAAGCCTGCGACACTGATGCTGTTCATGCCGCATTTCAGTCCCAGCCACATAAAAGGCCGCTTCAGCAGCCGGGTGAGCAGTTCCGCGATGGGAAGGCTTCCCAGCATCACGATTCCGATGGAAGCGACCACGGAAAGCGCATCCTCCAGACTCGTCATGGACGGCAGCGGACAAAAGCCCGTCAGAGAAGCCACGGCTGCCAGGATCAGCCCGACGGTGACCAGGATCTGGATGCCGGAAGCGAAGAGGGAAAAGCCCCATATCATCTTAGACGGCGCCAGCTTTAGTCCGATCAGAATGATGAGCGCCAGCAGCAGGATCGGCAGGTTCTGATGAAGGATTGCAAGCGGTCCCAGGCCGCAGACAAGCCCACCTACGATCAGGGAAACAGGCATGACCATGAGGCCGATCATGATCCCCTGGGCGAACAGAGGCTTGTCCTCCTCCGTCACGATCCCCATGCCCACCGGAATCGTAAAGACGATGGTGCAGCCAAAGATGGATGCGGTGACAATTCCCGCATATTCTCCCAGAAGCGGATCGCCCGCCAGCCTCCCGGCGAGCTGATACCCGCCCATATCGATGGCCAAAAAGCCGCCGAACATGGCCGGATCCACGCCGATCAGGCCGTATATGGGAAGGATGAGTTTTCCCAGCGTATCCGCCAGGACAGGGGCCAGGCAGATCATTCCCGCCATGGACAGGGCGGTCGGCCCCAGGAAGAGAAACCCTTCTTCAAATTTTTTGCCATATCCTTTCGGGCTTCCCAGAATGCGGTCGATCCCGCCAAGAACCACGCCTGCCGCCATGATCCACACAAGCACCTGGTTCATTCATGCCACCTCCCCTATTTTTTCTTATGGACATTCCTTATGGTTTTCTTCTTTTTATACGGCCTGGAACCGGCTGTGTCCCCCTTCTGCTCCGCCTGCCGCCTCTCTTTTGGAATGCGCTCCTTTCCTTCAGGGCGGATCAGGCATTTTTTGCTGTAGCCGATCAGGTCTTCCCTGCCTGTCCGGATAAGAGCTTCCTTTACAAGCGCGTAATTCTTCGGGTTCCGGTACTGGATCAGGGCGCGCTGAAGCGCCTTTTCATGCGGATTCCTGCAGACATAGACCTCTTTGCCATCTCTCGGATCAATCTGCGTATAATACATGACCGTGGACATCGTGGACGGGGTCGGATAGAAATCCTGTACCTGTTCCGGCATATATCCCAGATCCCGAAGATATTCCGCCAGTTCCACCGCTTCCTTCAACGTGGAACCGGGATGGGAACTCATCAGGTATGGAACCAAAAACTGCTTCAGGCCCAGCTGGTCGTTCAACTTCTTATATTTCGTGCGGAAGCGTTCATAGACCGCGTTTTCCGGTTTTCCCATGCGCTTCAGCACCGTATCGCAGATATGTTCAGGAGCGACCTTCAGCTGGCCGCTCACATGATACTGAACCAGTTCCCGGAAAAAGCTGTCATCCGGATCCGCCAGCAGGTAGTCAAAACGGATCCCGGAACGGATGAATACCTTCTTCACTCCCGGAAGCGCGCGCAGCTTACGAAGCAGTTCCAGATAGTCCTGATGATCCGCTTTCAAATTCGGGCAGGGCCGCGGGAAAAGGCACTGGCGGTTCTTGCATACGCCTTGGGTCAGCTGCTTTTCACAGGAAGGGGCGCGGAAATTGGCGGTGGGCCCTCCTACATCATGGATATAACCTTTGAAATCCTTATCTTGTATGATCTGCCTCGCTTCTTCCAAAATGGATTCGTGGCTGCGTACCTGGACGATCCTGCCCTGGTGGAAGGTGAGCGCACAGAAACTGCAGCCTCCGAAACATCCCCGGTTGCTGATGAGGGAAAATTTGATCTCCCGAATTGCCGGGACACCGCCAAGCGGCTCATAGGAGGGATGGTAACTGCGCGCATAGGGCAGCGCATATACCGCATCCATCTCTTCCATGGTCAGGGGTTTTTGCGGCGGATTCTGAACCACATACTGTCCGTTCGGGTAGCCCTCCATCAGGATTTTCCCCGTAAAAGGATCTGTATTGTTGTACTGAATGAGAAAGCTGTCCGCATATTTTCGCTTCTCCGCCTTCATCTCTTCATAGGAAGGGAGAAGGATTCCGTCATAGATTCCGGACAGATCCTTCGTTTTATACACGGTTCCCGCAATGAAGGTGATATCCTTTACGGCAATACCGGCGTCCAGGGCTTCTGCAATCTCCAGGATGGACTTCTCTCCCATCCCGTAAGAGATCAGATCCGCCTGGCTGTCCAGGAGGATGGAACGTTTGAAGGAATCGCTCCAATAATCATAGTGCGCCATACGGCGCAGACTGGCTTCTATTCCGCCAATGATGATCGGCACGTCCCGATAGGTCCTGCGGATCAGGTTGCAGTATACCACCGTCGCATGATCCGGCCGTTTCCCCGCCACGCCGCCCGGCGTATATGCGTCATCCGGCCGTCTTTTTTTGGAAACAAAATAATGATTGACCATGGAATCCATATTTCCCGAAGTTACAAGAAAAGACGGCCGGATGACG
>USKC01000152.1 GCA_900555195.1 uncultured Lachnospiraceae bacterium | reverse complement strand
TGTTTCTTAACATTTCTGCGGAAGCGTTCTCCCGCGCGCCCTGGCGGCGTTGTCTGACGCCCGAAGGGCGGAGTTCAGCCGCCAGGCGGGAGAACGTTTCCATCAGAAATGTTTAGAAACAGCCGGTTTTTGAAGCGGTTCTCGGGAAAAGGATACAGCCGGCCACAGCATCCAGGTATCGTTTTCGCGCTCAGTGCCTTTCATAAACAGCATCCCTCATGAGCAAGCCTAGGGCCAGCTGCTGCATCCCAAAAAGGCGCAGAGGGATTCTGGTACGGACAGCAATGAGGCCTACCACTCCGCCACAGAGCCATCCTTGTGGTGCCACACCGGGTTCTTCCAGTTATGCGGCGTTTCATTCTCCTGCAGCACCAGTTCCTTATCCACCTCGACTCCCAGGCCTGGCCGTTTCGGAAGGGTTGCATAGCCATCCACAAACTGGAAATCTTCTTTGTTCTTCACATAGTCCAGGACCGATTTACCCACATTATAATGGATTCCCATACTCTGCTCCTGGATGACCGCGTTATAGCTGACCGCATCCACGTTCAGGCAGGAAGCCAGCGCGATGGGGCCAAGCGGGCAGTGCGGCGCCAGAGCGATATCATAGGCCTCCGCCATGGCAGCAATCTTTCTCACCTCAGTCAGGCCGCCTGCATGAGACAGATCCGGCTGTACAATATCCACGCCGCCCGCATGGAACAACCGCTTAAAGTCCCATTTGCTGAAAAGCCGCTCGCCTGTGGCGATGGGAATATTGCATGCTGCTGCAATGTTCTTGAATTCTTCCATATTCTCACACAGCACCGGTTCTTCGATGAACATGGGATCAAATTCCTCCAGCTTCTTAGCCAGGATCTTGGCCATGGGCTTATGTACGCGGCCATGAAAATCGATGGCGATCCCAAAGTACTTCCCGCATTTCTCCCGGATGGCCGCCACGCGCTCCAGCACCTGATCCAGCTTCTCATAGGTATCGATGAACTGCAGCTCTTCTGTTGCATTCATCTTGATTGCGGTGAATCCTTCTTCCTGTTTCTTCTTCGCATCCATCGCCACATCATGCGGTCTGTCCCCTCCTACCCAGGAATAGACGCGCATTCTGTCCCTGCAGGCGCCGCCCATCAGCTGATATACGGGAACGCCGTACCGCTTTCCCTTAATATCCCACAGAGCCTGATCGATCCCTGAGATGGCGCTCATCATCACGCCGCCTCCCCGATAGAAGCCCGCGCGGTACAGGGTGGTCCAAATCTCCTCAATCCGTTCCGGATCTTTGCCCAGAAGATATTCTTCCATCTCTTTTACACAGGCCATGACCGTGGCTGTGTGCCCTTCCAGCACCGCTTCTCCCCATCCGGTGAGCCCATCCGATGTTTCGATTTCCACAAAGCCCCATCTGGGCCTCACCAGATAGGTATGAATCTTCTGAATTTTCATTTTCCTGCCTTCTCCTTTCCTTCCAGAAATTCTCTGACCGCTTCCGCCAGTTCACGCACCGCCTGACTGCAGCGCTCCCAGTCTCCTGCTGCCGCAGCATCCTTAGGCAGCAAATTGCTTCCAAGGCCCACCCCGATGCAGCCTTCTTCCAAAAAGTGCAGCGCATTGCTGCGGTTTACTCCTCCGATGGCCACAAACTGTGCCTGATCAAAAGGGCCCTGCAGATTCTTCACATACCCGTCGCCTGCATTTCCTGCCGGAAACAGCTTCAGGGTATCGAATCCATACCGAAGGCAGCTTGATACCTCCGTAGGCGTATACACGCCGGGCAGCAGGCAAACCCCTTCTCTGGCGCAGAATTCCAGCACTTCAACATCGGCAGAAGGAGACAGCAGGAACTGCGCCCCCGCAGACAGGGCATCCCGCGCCGCAGCCGCGGTCAGAACCGTTCCGGCGCCTATCAGGACCTGATCTCCATAGCGTTCCTTCAGCCCGGCTATCTGCTGCAGCCCGTCCGGCGTATTCAAGGATATCTCAAATGCCCGCACGCCGCCGTTTACAATGCTTCCCACATAATCCGCCACCCGCTCCTGCGGCACTTTACGCAGGATCGCGATCACCGGATGTTTCGTTATGATTTCTCTCATTCCGTTCATCTTCCGGCACCTCCTTCTCTTCATGAACCGACTTTTCTCTAGCGATA
The DNA here is from genome assembly GCA_900555195.1 of uncultured Lachnospiraceae bacterium. GTDB lineage: Bacteria > Bacillota > Clostridia > Lachnospirales > Lachnospiraceae > Eisenbergiella. The sequence goes on along the minus strand of USKC01000152.1, from coordinate 5,329 downwards.
TAGCTCTTCCTCACCGGCAAGAAGCCTTTCCAGCTTGCTCCTGCTCGGGTATCCTTCGTAGTCTCCCGCGCTTTCCGTGGCCAGGGCTCCGACGATTCCTCCCATCCTGCCGCAGACAGCGATGGGTCTGCCTTCCAGAATGCCCGCCAGGAATCCCGCATTAAAGCCGTCTCCGGCCCCAACGGTCTCGTATACGCTGCAGGGAAACGGAGGGATATCCACACGTTCTTTTCTGTCCGCCACCACCGCTCCGCGTCCTCCGTCCTTAATGGCCACCCACTGCGCCCTTCCTTCGCAGAACAGGGCATCCAGAATGGCTTTATCCTCCCTCGTTCCGAACAATATCTCCGCCTCTTCTCTGCCGATCTCCACAATCTGCGCCTGCAGGGTGAGCGTCCGCAGCAGTTCGGTATAATCCGCATTCTTCCACAGGCGCTTCCGGATATTCGGGTCAAAGGAAAGCATCACCCCATAACGCTCTGCCAGGAGGGCAACCCTCTGTATCATCCGGCAGCAGGAAGGGCTCAGCACCGGCGTAATACCCGTTAGGTGTACAATCCTGACTCCCGAAAACCAGGAGGGTTCCACATCAAATTCATCCATGCAGGATGCCGCCGAATCCTTCCGATAATAGAATACGCGGGTGTCTCTTCCGTCCATTTCCTTGAACATCAGGCCGGTCTGATATTCCCTGTCCCTCTTTACGGCAGAACAGTCCACGCCTTCGGCCCGCAAAGCCATCAAAATCCGTTCGCCCAGTTCATCTTCTCCAAGCCTGGATATCCAGGCCGCGCTTTTTCCCAGTTTTGCCAGGCCTATCGCTGTATTGCTCTCCGCCCCGGCCACCCGTATCTCATAGGTGTTCTGGTAGCGCAGCGCCCCCATCTTCAAGGGAGCCAGCACCGCCATGGTCTCTCCCACCGTCAGCACTTCCGCCATACCTTCCTCCTTCTCTCCTCCTTCGGGTTTCTGCCCATGCCATTTTCGCAGCAGTTCAGACTCGTCTGAACCGTTCTCCTTTTTCCATGCCTGCCACGCATGCGCCGATTCTCTTCTTCCATTCCGGCGCCTCCAGGCTCGCCTTGTCCTTTGCACAGTTTTCCATCAGGCGGATCAGTTCTTCCGATGAAGCCCTATCCGACGCAAATATAGTCCGGAAAAAGCGCCGGAACTGTTCCAATGTAAAGGGAACAATCTGCAGCGTAAGTTTCCTGTCTTCCTTCGTATACCATACGCCGGTACGAAAGGTTTCCGCCGTATTGGAATCGATATGGTTGGCGATGAAAAGTCCGTATACCGGCTTTTCGTATTTCTCCGCCAGATCCGCCACATGGCGGCGCACAGGCTCCCCTTCCATAGCTTCCTGCCGGGAGCCCTCCGACAGGGTTACTTCAATGACGATCACATACTCTGTAAATTCCGCGATCAGATCCGGCCCATTTCCGGGTGCAGTACTGACAGGCAGAAAATCCTGGTCGATCCGGAACCGGCGCACCTCATATGGCTTGTTCGTCAGACTTCCGATCGCCAGAAAGGCCCGCCAGATACACCATTCCAGATAAGCCGCAGCCTCCTCCTTCGGAACATAGATCTCGTTATCGTCATCGTACCGCTTCTTTCCGCCCCTTTTTCCGATCAGTTCCATATAGTCGTTGATCTCTTCCCATTTCTCCGGCTGCCCTGCGGCATATAATTCCTCTTTATATCGGGAAAGCCCTTCCTCCAGGCTGTGCCGCGCCATATTAATGCCAGCCGCCTTCGTCAGATCAAATCCCGCCAGATCATAGGCGATATGGCGCTGTTTCAGCTGCCCCAACAGGTCCTCCAAAACAGCACGGGCCACCTTTGCATCATCCGTTGGAAGAGGCGGCGTGCTGCACAGCTTTCGCAGCCGGTCAAGCAGCGGTTCCCTGCTGACTGCACCGGCCGCCAGCCGTTCCGCCAGAGCATGCTTCTCCGGCACGATACAGATTCCCCGCCCTTTCTGCTGAAGGATGCCGGTGGCGCGCAAATATCTCAGATTCATATCCGCATATTCTTTAAAATTATCATTCTTCTTCGGGTAATCCTTACCCGCTTCTTCATAGACCTGGCGGTCAAACTTTTTCTTGGCGCTGCTGTCCGCTCTTCTTCGCCTGATATCCAGGATCCGTTCTGCCACCCTGTCCATCTCCCAATCCGGATCCGTCGTCTGGATGCACACGGCGAATTCCAGGAAGGAGACCGATGCGCTTCCTGTCCGCTTCTCTATTTCCAAAAGTACTTTCAGGGTCCAGCACAGAGGAGAAAAGCATCCCCCGTCCTGCAACGGCTTCATGGGCATACTCATGGCACGCAAAAAGCATTCCTGCACCGCCGGCACGGTATCCGCCCGCAGAAACGCTTCTCCAAAAGGCGTCAGAACATCCGCCGGCCCCAATTCTTCCTGAAGGAAGCCATCCTTTTTCTCCACACAAGGATAGGTAAACCCGTTCAGGTTAAAAACCAGGCGCCATTTCCTTCCATAGCTTCCGGAAGCATCCTTTCCTGCTCCGTTGTTGAGCACCCCTCTCTCACACAGCAGCCGCATCAGCGCCACTGCGCCTTCCACGCCGCGGATTCGGCCGATCAGGGAAGAGTCCGCATACACCCGCAGCCCATCCTGGATCCGGAGAGGATTTCTGACGCCGGTATTTCCCACAAACCATATATCCGTCATTCTGCGCCCGGCCCCCTTAATATCCCAAAAACAGGTATTCCTGCACCTTATTGCGGTTCGTCCTGGCGCCGCTCTGGTTTCCGAAAGAATATCGGTAATCCACTGGCACCACCTCCACATGCTTCTTATGCTTTGCCATGATCGCCACCATCTCATCCTGCGTGGGCAGGCTGTTCGAGGAATAGGACACGATCAGAATGCTGTCCGAAAACTTCTTGAACAGCTGGTCAAAGGCGTCCGCAGCTCCTTTTCTCGTGGAAAAAGGCGTCGGGTAAGATTTGAACTTCTTGGTCAGGGTGTCCTCCTGGATCTGCACTCCCTTCCAGTCCCTCGCCAAGCCCTCCACGAAATGGTATCTGCGCACATATTCATTATCTGACAGAGGCGAATAATAGGGCGGATCAATATATACCAGATCCGGTTTGGATACCCGCAGCTTCATCGCATCTCCAAAACGCGCCCGGTTGTTTTTCCCATTATCAAAGACCGCTCCGTTTACCGCTTCCACGGCTTCCAGGAACTGCTGTTCCATGCTCTTTTGCAGATCCTTGCGCCCGTCATTGTATCTGTCTCCTGTATAGGTGAAGATCCCCCTGGGCCGCTTCTTCATGCAGGCACGGATCAGAGCCGTCATAGCAATGGCCTGCTTATAAGGATCCCGAAGCGCTGCTATGTTCATCCGCAGGGTATCGATCAAATCGTTTTCTTCATCCGTATAGTACAGCCCCTGAAAGGTATTGGCCACAAAATGATCGGATTCCCGCTTGCTCTCCAGCAACTGCCTCGCTTCCTCTTCCGGCAGCCTGACCTGATTGTTCTCCACCATTGCCTTGGCAAAGGTGGAGGACATCGCCATATAATCGTTGCTGATCACCGTTTTTCCCTGCGCCTTGAACATATATCCAACAATTCCGGATCCGGCGAACAAATCCACCACCGTCTCAAAAGAAAACCGGGATGCAGCGTTCCAGATCTGGGGAAGCAGCTTGCTTTTGGAGCCCATGTACCTGGTAGCCGGATATTTCCCCACCTGCTCGGGAAGGGGCGCAGGAACGCTTTCCAAAGCTTTGGGAGGAGCCGGAGCTGTTACAATCACATCCTCCCCCTTCCGGTTGCTGCCGTCGGAAGAAATGTGGCGTTTGGTCTGCACAACCTCTATGCCAAACTGTCCGTACAGTTCATGAACCAAGGGATGGTTTGAATTGGTCAGGATCACATGACAACCCAGTTCATGCAGCCTGACCACCTCCTTGGCCAGTTCCACATGGTCTTCTTCATAGAACTGTTCTTTGGTGTAGCGCTTGAAATCCGAATATTCGGACACCGGCAGATAAGGCGGATCCAGAAAAATAAAATCCCCGCTCTTCGCATATTCCTTCAGCACCTTCAGATAATCCCCGCACAGGATCGTGGCCTTTGAAAGGACCTTTGACGCCGCATACAGTGCTTTCTCATCACAGTAATTCGGCGCTTTATATTTTCCATAGGGCACATTGAACTGGCCCTTCCGGTTCACACGGTAAAGGCCGTTAAAGCAGGTTTTATTTAAGAATATCGTCCGTGCCGCCGCTTCCGCTTCCGGCAGGGTTTCCCAGTCCTGTTCCCTGATATGATAGAAAAATTCTTTGGTATTTTCGTACTGCTTCAGGAAGCGTATCACTTCCTCCGGATGGCACGCAACCTGACGGTACACATTAATCAGTTCCGGATTGCTGTCAGAAATCACCGCTTTTTTCGGATGGAGCGCAAAAAAAAGAGCCCCTCCTCCCAAAAAGGGTTCTATATATTTTCCGTAAGCAGACGGCACCTTGGGTAAAATCTCCCCAAGCATCTGCGTCTTGCCTCCGGCCCATTTCAAAATCGGCCTGGCCTGTTCGCCTTTGTCTTTTTTCTGTGCCTCTTCTGCCATACTTTCCTCCACGTTAAAGCGTTCCCAATTTCCGCTGCAAAGCGCCCCTGTCCCTGTGCCAGCCCTACTCCGGACACTTCTGCGCCTCTTCGCACTAAAACTGCCGACCGCTCCTTCATCCCGTCTGATAGACGGCCTGTTCTCAAATTCTCATTTCAGATTTCAGTATAGCGCATCAGGAAGGCTGTGGCAATCGGGAATTCATGCTTGTGGATGAAGGAATCCATGCAGCTGCGCGCAATCGTTCAAACAGCCATGCCAGAAGCTGCCGGCATGGCTGTCTGAACGGTTACTGGGGCGGCGGAGCCGTGGTCCCATTTTCTCCAGCTCTACCTGGGCGATGTACGCCATCTCATCACACCTAAAGGATGCTCAAAATTGTTCTTCCTCATATCCTGGCGTCATTGTTCGATATCCGAAAGGCAGAAGGTCAGCCACCAGAAAAAGCACTCTGGCAGAAGCGTTTAAAACCCGATGATTTTTGATGTAATCTACTGGAAAGGGGAAATCCCCCAGACACCCCTTAAGAAAAAAAACAGGCATAGTCTGTAAATAAACACCATAAAACAAATCAGAAACTAAACATAATCCTCGCTGCGATAAAAAATCTATGCTTGTGCGTAACTATATAAGATGTTACAATACATACAAGCATACTATTTCTGTGAAGCCGTTCGGCTTTTGGCGGAATATCCGCCGTCTGTTCATTCTGACATTCATTT
>USKC01000151.1 GCA_900555195.1 uncultured Lachnospiraceae bacterium | reverse complement strand
CAATGGGTTGATTAGGGGAGGAAAAGAACATGATCCTTTTGATATCGGGCGCGTCCCATACGGGGAAAACCTGCCTGGCACAGAAACTTTTAGAGACGCTGCATATTCCATACCTGTCCATAGACCATCTGAAAATGGGACTGATCCGAAGCGGCATCTGTCCGCTTAGTCCGGAGAGCGAAGACGATCAGCTGACCGCTTTTTTGTGGCCTGTGGTTCGGGAAATTGTGAAAACGAATGTGGAAAACGGGCAGAATCTGATCGTCGAGGGCTGCTATATTCCGGAAAATTTCAGGGAGGACTTCGAGGAACGTTATCTGAAGCAGATACATTATCTGTGCCTTGTTTTTGATGAAAAATATATTGAACAGAATTTCGATCTGATTAAACAGTATGCGAGCTGCGTGGAAGAGCGGGGAGAAGAACCGTTTCTGGATGAGGCATGGGTGAAAGAGGACAATGCAGCATTCCTGGAACGCTGCAGGAAATACGGGTGTGAATATCTTCTGGTAAAGGACGCATACAGCGTGTGGGAACAAACGGAAGCCTGGCTGGAAAGAGAAGGGATCAAGGCGGAAGCGGACGACCGCAATTTGCAACAATTTTCTTGCGGTTCCATGGAAAATCCTGTATCTTAAAAACATAGGAAAAGATCGGCCTAAAAACAGGCGGCCGGACAAGTGCAAGGACGCAGAAAGGGAGAGCAAAATGAGACAGGATATGATCGTAATTTTGGATTTGGGGAGCACACAGAATACGGATTTGGCCAGGCAGATCAGGGCCATGGGCGTTTACAGCGAGATTTACCCGCATGATATTACGCCGGAAGCGCTCGGGAAACTGCCGAATGTAAAAGGCGTGATCCTCTTTGGCGGGAAGAACCGGGTGGTGGACGGCTGTGAGATCGACATAGACCACGCTTTGTACGGAACCGGGCTTCCTTTCATGGCGATCGATCATGCGCCCGCTGAATGTGAAGAAACCTACGGCAGCTATGAAGAGGCGCTGCCGCTGTTGAAATCGTTCGTATTTGATACATGCAAAGCGGAAGCAAACTGGAATATGAAGAATTTCATAGAGGATCAGGTGGAGCTGATCCGTTCCCAGGTTGGGGACAGGAAGGTGCTTCTGGCCCTGTCAGGAGGCGTGGACAGTTCTGTAGTAGCTGCCCTGCTTATTAAAGCGATTGGGAAACAGCTGGTATGCGTCCATGTGAATCATGGATTGATGAGAAAAGGGGAGTCCGAGAGCGTGCTCGAGGTATTTCGGAATCAGATGGATGCCAACCTGATCTATGTGGATGCGACGGAACGGTATCTTTCCAAGCTGGAAGGGGTCAGTGATCCGGAGAAGAAGCGTAAGATCATCGGTGCGGAATTCATCCGGATCTTTGAAGAAGAGGCGAGAAAACTGGAGGGAATCGATTTCTTGGCGCAGGGAACGATCTATCCGGATATCATCGAAAGCGGAACCAAGACGGCGAAAATGGTGAAGTCCCACCACAACGTGGGCGGGCTGCCTGAGGATATGCAGTTTGAACTGGTAGAGCCGCTCCGTCAGCTGTTCAAGGATGAAGTGCGCCAGTGCGGCCTGGAACTTGGCCTGCCGGATGAGATGGTTTACCGTCAGCCTTTCCCCGGTCCGGGACTTGGCGTGCGCTGCCTGGGAGCCATCACAAGGGAGCGCCTTGAGGCGGTGCGTGAGTCGGATGCCATCCTGCGTGAGGAATTCAGAAAAGCGGGGCTTGACCGGAAGGTATGGCAGTATTTTACCGTTGTGCCCGATTTCAAATCTGTGGGCGTGCGGGACAATGCCAGATGTTTTGAGTATCCGGTGATCATTCGTGCGGTCAACACCATTGACGCGATGACGGCCAGCATTGAACAGATCGATTGGCCGGTGCTTCTGCGGATTACGGAGCGGATCATGAAGGAAGTGAAGAATGTGAACCGCGTATGCTACGATCTGAGCCCGAAGCCGAACGCGACGATTGAGTGGGAATGACGCTGTTGATACGATTGATGTCCGCCAGGTACTCTCAAGAGAGTACTCCCAAAAGGACCACCCGGGCAGTGCTGTCGCACGAAATCAGTGCGGCAGCACTTTTTGCTTTATAGAAAAGAGCGCCTACGGCGTTTTCTTGCGGAGAATAGTGCCATGAGCGACGGCTGAAAGAAGGGAGGAAGGCCGTAAGCAGCCCTGGCTTCAAATAAAAGAGGGGCAAACGCCCGCTTTAACCAATTCATGAGGGGGACTTTCCCATGCGATTTAAGGCCTATCCTGTGTATCTGCTGTTTAAGTTTTGTTTTTCGTTATTATTTTCTATGTCTACCGTGCTTTCTCTGGTATATCATCTGGAAGTGGTCGGCTTAAACGCCTTCCAACTGGTGTTCGTGGGAACTGTTTTGGAAACGGCCTGTTTTATATTGGAAATCCCGACTGGCGTAATAGCCGACCTTTATAGCCGCCGGCGTTCTGTTTTAATCGGGGTATTTTTATACGGCATTGGCTTTATCATGGAAGGCTCTCTTCCATGGTTTGGAACAGTGCTATTGGCGCAAGTGGTCTGGGGGTGCGGCGATACTTTTATCAGCGGCGCGTTGGAAGCCTGGATCGCGTCAGAAGAGCGGGAACGTACCATGGATAATGTATTTCTGCGGGGAGGTCAGGTCGGCCAGGCGGGAAGCGTACTTGGAGTGGTGCTTGGTACGCTGCTTGGGAATCTGGATCTGAGACTTCCCATTGTTGCCGCGGGGCTGCTCTTTCTTATCTTTGGGATTGTGCTGATGGGCATTATGCCGGAGACGAACTTTTCCCCCATCCGGGAGAAAAAGAAAAATCTGCTTGCGGATATGACGGGGCTGTTCAAGGTGAACCTGAGGTTTATCAAGGGCGCTCCTATGCTGCTGGTGCTGTTAGCCATCACTTTTTGCGGCGGCCTTGCCAGTGAAGGGTTCGACCGGCTTTCTGCCGCCCACTTCCTGGAAGATACGATCATGCCTTCCTTTGGCCCGCTTAACAGTGTGACTTGGTTTGGCGTCATGAGTTTGCTTGGCAGCGGATTGGGCATTTTGGCGTCGCAGGTTTTGATCACATATCTGGGAAAAAGAGGAACGGTCAGCCGCACTGGTGTCGTGTTTTTCACAAGTGCCGGTTACATTCTTGGCTTAATCTTATTTGCATTTGGAAAAAAATTCTGGTTTGTGCTGGCAGTATTTTTAATCACAGGGCTTATGCGAAGCCTGAAAGAACCGGTTTTGGACGCATGGATGAATGAACATGTAGAAGAGAAAATGCGGGCTACCGTATTCTCTACAAACGGGCAGTTAAACTCTTTCGGGCAGATCATAGGTGGTCCGCTCGTAGGATTTGTGGCACAGCAGGTTTCTGTCTCATGGGGGCTCGGCTGCACTGCATTGCTGTTGCTGCCCGTCCTGTTTCTGCTTCCTGCGGCCCAAAAAGCGGAGAAAACACAACAGGGTACTAACGGATTGTCCCAACAATAAAATCGGACGGACAGAATTGAATGAAACGGCACGGATGAAATCCTATTTCGGATAAAAACGGGTCCTTGCGCGATGTTTCCCCCATTGCATTTTCATGGCGGGGAACGTATAATAGGGGTGCTTATTGGACGGAAAAAACAGAGTTCGCAGAAAGGAAGCCGGAGATGAAGAGAAAAAGACAGGGAAGGGGTATGGGCCCGGCGCTTGTGATGTTTGCGGTCAGCAGCCTGATGTTTCTTCCCCTATCGGCGAAAGCGGAGGAGGCGGGAAGCGCCCCGGCGGTCATTGAGGTGGCTGCACAGGAAGAGGCGGCAAAATTGCCGGAGACGGTAACGGAGACTTCTGATATGCCTCTGCCGGAAACGGAAGAGAAAGACCTGTCCGGATTGAGTGAAGAGGAAAAGATTCTGTATCTGCAGCTGGAAGAGATTGTCCGGGTTCAAAAGGGGCAGGTGCTCGTGGTGGATGGGCAGATCGCGGCCCTGACTGCGGAAGGGGTGGTTCTTGATGAAGCCCAGACCCAGATGCTGGGACAGCTGCAGCAGCTTCGCGTGCAGCTGCAGTCTCAGATCGCTTTGCAGGAGGAACAGCTTGCGCTGATGTTGGAAAATGCTGCCCTGAGACAGACAGAGCAGGAACAGGGGCCTGCGATCATTTTTGTGGGAGATTCCCGGTTTGTGCAGATGAAGAACGCTGTGGGAGCGAATGAGTATGTCTGGATCGCCAAATCTTCCCAGGGCTATCAATGGTTTTCGGAGGAAGCCATTCCTCAGATTGATGCGGCTGTGGGGTATGGGACGAAGATCCTTTTGAACCTTGGCGTGAATGATGTCGCGAATGTGAATGCTTATGCGAAGCTGGTGAATGCAAAGGCGGAAGAATGGATACAGAAGGGGGCGCAGGTGTATTATTCATCCGTGAATCCGGTGGAGGACGGCAGATATGTGACGCGGGAAATGGTAAGAAGCTTTAATGAGAAGCTGAGAACCCGTCTGGAACCGCGGATCGTGTGGATTGACAGTTATTCTTATCTTCAGAATGCGGGATATACGTTGACGGACGGTGTACATTTCAGCAATGGAACGTATAAGAAGCTGTATCAGTACTATTTGTCGCTTCTGGCGCCGGAGTGAGCGATGTGAGAACGGTGAAAAATTGAGGGTTGCCGGCTCTGCCATTTGAATGGTAGAGCCGTGCGTCCGGAGCCGGGAATGTTCCGGCATAGAGGCAGGGGTGAGAGAAAAGAGCTTTCCCCTTCCTGATTTTTTACGCGCGCAAAATGCGCAGAGGGAGCATGGATGAAAATCATAATTGCAGGCTGCGGAAAAGTTGGTTATGCATTGGCGGAGCAGCTGAATGAAGAAGGGCATGAGCTCACGATTATAGATATAAAAGAGGAAAAGGTAAGCATGGTAGGCAATGCGCTGGATGTGATGGCCATTCAGGGGAATGCCACCAGCTACCGCGTGCAGGAAGAGGCCGGCGTGGAGGAAGCGGATCTTCTGATCGCGGTGACGAATAAGGATGAAGTAAATCTTCTGTGCTGCCTGATCGCGAGGAAGGCAGGGCATTGTCAGACGATTGCCAGGGTTCGTGATCCTGGCTATTATGCTGAAATAGGCTTTATTAAGGAAGAATTGGGGCTGTCAATGGCGATTAATCCGGAATTGGCAGCAGCTTCGGATATTGCCCGTCTGATACGCGTTCCATCCGCCATGGAGGTGGACAGTTTCGCAAAAGGAAAGGTGGAATTGGTGCGTTTCCGCATCCCGGAAGGTTCCCCCTGGGCGAATAAACCAATCAGCGAAGCCGGAAAGAAAATGGGCAAAGACCTGCTGATCTGCATTCTGGAGCGGGAAGGAAGCCATGAAGTGCTGATTCCGGATGGAAATGTGATCCTGCATGAGGGAGACTACATATCGGTGATTGTTTCTCCGTCCAAGATGAAAGCGATGTTTTCCGGCACTTCACCGCTCCGAATATAATTCTTTACGAAATAAAGCACCATATTGGAGTTGTACATGGTGGTGTCTCCGTAGCATTCTTGTGCGAAGCAGTAGTTGTCATACCACGGTTTCATCATTTTTATCAATTCGTCTACACTATGATGGCCTATTATTTGGCAAAGCAGTTGCTGGAATCCCGGATTCAGGTGAAAATCATAGAAAACAACAGGGCGCGCTGTGATGAACTGAGCGAACTGCTCCCCAAGGCCATGATTATTTATGGGGACGCCTCGGGCACGGATCTTCTGAAGGAAGAAGGAATTGAGAATGCGGATGCATTTGTTTCACTGACCGGACTGGATGAGGAGAATGTGATGCTGGCCTGTTATGTGGGCAGGGTGTCACGGGCGAAGGTGATTACCAAGATCAATAAGATCAATTATGGAGGGATCCTTGACAACTTCGACATCGGCAGCGTGGTTAGCCCGCGCAATCTCACCACTGAACTGATCATCAAATATGTGCGGTGTATGCAGAATTCCATCGGAAGCGCTGTGGAAGCCGTATACCGGATGGTTGACAATAAAGTGGAGGCGCTGGAATTTTCCGTTAAGAAGGGCGCAAAGGTTCTGGACGTGCCGCTGGCTGATCTGCAGCTGAAAAAGAATCTGCTTTTGTGCAGCATTGTGAGAAGAGGGAAAATCATCCTGCCTTCCGGCCAGGATAAGATCCAGGCAGGGGACACGATTATTGTGGTGACCACCCATAAAGGGCTGGACGAAATCGAAGATATTCTGGCTTAACAATATCCGGCCTCAGGCCGCAGAAAAAGAGGTTATTTTTCATGAGTTACAAAAGTATCAGCTATATCCTGGGCTGGATTATGAAGGTGGAAGGCGTCTTTATGTTCCTTCCTCTTCTGGTGGCGTTGATTTACAGAGAGAAGACGTGGGTAGTGTTCCTGGGATGCGCGCTGTTTTGCCTGGCGCTGGGGTTTGTGCTGTCCTATAAAAAGAAGCGGGAAGAACTGCAGCTTTTTGCCAGAGAGGGCTACGTTTCGGTGGCGCTTGGCTGGATCCTGATGAGCCTTGTTGGAGCGCTTCCGCTTTGGCTTTCCGGGGATATAAGCAGCTATACGGACGCCCTGTTTGAAATTATATCCGGTTTTACCACGACGGGTTCAAGTATCCTGGTGGATGTGGAAGCCCTCTCTCGCGGCGTGATGTTCTGGCGCTGCTTCACCCACTGGCTGGGAGGAATGGGGGTTCTGGTATTCATCCTTCAGATTATGCCCCTTTCCAGCGGGCAGACCATGAACCTGATGCGGGCTGAGAGCCCGGGCCCCAGCGTGAGCAAACTGGTTCCCAGAGTGAAGGAAACGGCTTTTTTCCTGTATGGGATCTATCTGACGATGACCGTGCTGGAAGTGATCCTTTTGCTTCTTGGGAAAATGCCGCTGTTTGATACGCTCTGCACGGTATTTGGAACGGCAGGAACGGGCGGCTTTGGCATCTGGGCGGACAGCATGGCCAGATACAGCCCGTATATCCAGGTGGTGGTGACCATCTTTATGCTGTTGTTCGGAGTGAACTTTACATTTTATTATCTTCTGCTGACGAAACGGGTGAAGGAGGCATTCCACAGCGAAGAGGTATTCGTGTATTTCGGTATATTTGCGGTTTCCACCATATTGATCGCTTTGAATATCTTCTCCGGAATCGGCAGTCTGGCGGACAGCTTCCGCCATGCCGCATTTCAGGTATCTTCTGTCATGACAACCACGGGATTTGCCACAACGGACTTTGACAAATGGCCGGAGTTTTCCAGGACGCTACTGGTGATGCTGATGTTTGTGGGCGCATGCGCGGGAAGTACTGGCGGGGGCATCAAGATCTCCAGAATACTGATGTATTTGAAAACAATGAAGAAGGAACTGGCGTTCCTGATCCATCCCAGAAGCGTGAAAGTGGTCATGATGGATGGAAAGAAGCTGGAGCATACTGTGGTGCGGGCGGCCAATATTTTTCTGCTGTCTTATCTGGCAATTTTGTCTTTGTCTGTCCTGCTTGTAAGCATTGACGGCTATGATTT
>USKC01000150.1 GCA_900555195.1 uncultured Lachnospiraceae bacterium | reverse complement strand
TAAGAAACATGAGCGTTATTTCTATGAAGCAGTTGCTGGAAGCAGGTGTTCATTTCGGACACCAGACAAGAAGATGGAACCCTAAGATGGCTCCTTACATTTTCACCGAGAGAAACGGCATCCACATCATCGACCTGCAGAAGTCTGTAGGAAAGATTGATGAAGCTTACAATGCGGTATCTGAGATCGCAGCCCAGGGCGGAACGATTCTGTTCGTGGGAACCAAGAAGCAGGCGCAGGATGCGGTGAAAGCGGAAGCAGAGCGCTGCGGAATGTTCTATGTAAATGAGAGATGGCTGGGCGGCATGCTCACCAACTTTAAGACGATCAGAAGCAGAATCGAGAGACTGAAACAGATCGAGACCATGTCCGAGGACGGCACCTTTGATGTGCTTCCCAAGAAGGAAGTTATTAAGATCAAGAAGGAATGGGAAAAGCTGGAGAAAAACCTTGGCGGTATCAAGAACATGACCAGAATCCCGGATGCGATCTTCGTAGTAGATCCCAAGAAGGAAAGAATCTGCGTACAGGAAGCCCATATCCTGGGAATCACCCTGATCGGTATCGGCGATACCAACTGCGATCCGGAAGAGCTTGACTTCATCATCCCGGGCAATGACGATGCGATCAGAGCGGTGAAACTGATCACCTCCAAAATGGCTGATGCTGTAATCGAGGCGAACCAGGGCGAGGCTGTGTACGATGAGGAAGCTCTGGCAACGGAAGCAACCGATATTGAAGAAGTGGCCGCTGAAGCGGAAGAGACGGTAGAAGCTTAAGCGCGTGCCGTAAGTGTATAAGCTTAAACAAGTGTCGTGAATGTGGAGGATAATGCGATGGCTATCACAGCAGCAATGGTGAAAGAATTAAGAGAGATTTCCGGAGCAGGAATGATGGACTGCAAGAAAGCGCTGAACGAGACGAACGGCGATATGGAAGCAGCCATGGAGTACCTGAGAAAGAACGGACAGGCAAAGGCAGAGAAGAAGGCTGGAAGAATTGCAGCAGAAGGACTTTGCCGTATTGCGGTGAAGGATGATACGACGGCTGCGGTTGTTGAAGTGAATTCCGAGACGGACTTCGTTGCCAAGAACGAGACTTTCCAGGAGTTTGTGGAAGCTGTAGCGAAGCAGGCTGTTGATTCTGATGCGGCTGATCTGGATGCTTTCCTGGCTGAGTCCTGGAATGCGGATGCGTCCAAGACCGTGAAGGAAGCTCTGGTTGAGAAGATCGCTACGATCGGGGAAAACCTGAATATCAGAAGATTTGAGAAAGTGGTTGCACAGCATGGCTGTGTTGTGACTTATACCCATGGCGGCGGAAGAATCGGCGTTATCGTGGAAGCGGATACGGATGTTGTGAATGATGCGGTAAAAGAGTGCCTGACGAACGTTGCAATGCAGGTAGCTGCCCTTGCTCCTAAGTATGTGGCAGTTGATGATGTTCCGGAAGAATACAAGGAACATGAGAAGCAGATCCTGATCGCGCAGGCTCAGAATGATCCGAAGAATGCCAGCAAGCCCGCAAATATCATCGAGAAGATGATTACCGGACGTCTTGCCAAGGAACTGAAGGAAGTTTGCCTTCTGGAGCAGGCTTATGTTAAAGACGGCGATCTGACCGTTGGCAAGTATGTTGAGCAGGTTGGCAAAGAGACTGGTGCGAACCTTTCCATCAAGCGTTTTGTTCGCTTCGAGACCGGCGAAGGAATCGAGAAGAAAGTGGACGATTTCGCTGCAGAAGTTGCCGCTCAGGCAGGACTGTAAGAAACAAAAAGCCGTAAAAAGACTGAAAAGATTTACGGATAAATTAACCCCTGAAGATCTGGAATGAAATGGATCTTCAGGGGTTTTTGTCTTTGCAGAAAAGACGTTTTAAGGGTATAATAATGATCGCAGAATAAGGGCATTCTGATTAGGAGAAAGGTTATGAGGAGGGCGTGCGTTGAAACATTATGGCGTTTTTGATATCATCGGCCCTGTGATGGTTGGGCCGTCCAGCAGCCACACGGCCGGAGCGGCGAGGCTTGGCCTTCTGGCCAGGCACCTGTGCGGAGAAGAAGTGAAGAAAGCCGTTTTTTATATGCATGGTTCCTTTGCGGAGACATACCTCGGGCATGGAACGGACAAGGCGCTGCTTGCCGGGATACAGGGAATTCGATATGACGACGAGCGGCTGAAGGAAGCGTATGAACTGGCGGAGGAAAAGGGGCTTGAAGCAGTGTTCCTTCCGGCGGATTTGGGAGAGGTACATCCGAATACGGTGCGAATGGAACTGACGACGGTGAGCGGACGTTCCTTTGAAATGACGGGAAGCAGCATTGGCGGGGGAAATATATGCATCACGCAGATTGATGGGATGGACGTGCGTTTTTCCGGTGAAAAGCCGATTCTGGCCACCCAGCATACGGATGAGCCGGGCGTAATCGCGCAGATTACGGCGATTTTATACGCATATCGGATCAATATCGGTAATATGCAGGTGAGCCGCCTGGCAGCTGATCGTTCCGCCAGCATGTATATGGAACTGGACGGGGAACTGCCGCAGCGGCTTTTGGGAGAACTGGAAGCGGTTGGCGGAGTCAGGAAAGCGTTGCTTCTGAATCCCGCCGATGTGGGATGAGAGAAAGGGAACAGCGTATGTTTATATTGGAAGCAAAACAGCTAGTCGCATATTTGGAAGAGAAAGGGATGTCCCTTTGGGAATATGCCCTGCATGAAGAGGCTGAAAACTCGGGCAGGAGTGAACAGGATATCCGGGAACAGATGGAAAAGACGCTGGAAGTGATGGAACGTTCCACCCGGGCGGCCCGGGAGAATGCTGTATATTCTGTCAGCGGCCTCAGCGGGGGAAATGCGAGGAAGTATGAGCAGTATCTGAAGGAGGGGAAGAGCCTTCTGGGAAATACGGCGTCCCTGGCGGCCGCCATGGCGCTTTCGGCCTCAGAACTGAACGCTTCTATGCAGTGTATTGTCGCCTGTCCCACGGCGGGTTCCTGCGGCATCGTTCCGGCTGTGCTGATGGCATGTGCCGAAGAAAAGGGGCTTAGCCGGGAAGTGATGCTGAATGGCCTTTTCACGGCCTCCGCTGTGGGAATTATTATCGGAAGCAGGGCTACGCTGGCCGGCGCGGAAGGCGGCTGTCAGGCGGAGTGCGGTTCCGCCGCGGCCATGGCCGCAGCAGCTGCGGTGGAGATGATGGGCGGAACGCCGGAAATGGCCTTTCATGCAGCAGCCATGGCGCTGAAAAATGTGCTGGGACTGACCTGTGATCCGGTGGCCGGGCTGGTGGAGATCCCCTGCATTAAAAGAAATGCATCAGGAGCGGTTAACGCCCTGCTTTCCGCGGATTTGGCGCTGGCAGGCATTGTGAGCTACATTCCCTTTGACGAAGTGGTGGATGCCATGTATGCCGTCGGGAAGGCCATGCCGGAGGCGCTGAGGGAAACGGCAAAAGGGGGATTGGCCGCCACGCCGACAGGCCGCAGGCTGAAAGAAGAGAACAGAAGAAAAAAAGAAGGCTGATGCAGGGCGAACCGGCCTGGCGAACGGTTGGGTCGGCCCTGAATGTATGCGCCAGAGTGCCCAGAGGAAGGCAATGGCGAAGAATGACTGACGAAACGATAGAGGAAAAGGGGATTGATAAAATGGAGATTATCCGGGCTGGAGCGGAATGGAAGGAAGAGATCTTAAAATTTGCGGATCAGGTGTTCGGGGAGGACGTACAGCCGGGCGGTTTTGCTGCGCTGATTCCGGACGTATATGGGGATACGGCTCCCTGTGATCAAAATCATTGGCTTGTGCTGGAGGACGGCAGAATTCAGGCGCTGCTGCTCATGGAGCCCATCACCTATGTGTGCGGCAGGGAAGAGCTGCGCGGAGTAGGTGTTGGAACGGTGTCCGTGGCCGAAGAAGCGCGGGGGAAGGGCTATATGCAGCTGCTGCTCGGAAAGGTGCAGGAGGAAATGAGCCGGGAAGGATACGCGTTCGCCGTGCTTTCAGGCCAGAGGCAGCGCTATGGATATTGGGGATATGAACCCGCAGGGCTTGCATTTTGGGGCCAGATACGGCCGGCGAATATCAAACATGCGCTGAAGGATGCATATACGGCGGGACTGGAGAAGGAGATCACCTTTGCTCCCCTGAAAGAGGGAGGGGAGGAAGAGAAGAAGGCATTTGCCCTGTTCCAGAAAGGGTGCCCGCATACGTTCCGGAGGGAAGAACGGTTTGTTCTTCACCTGAAAGCAGGAAGAGCCAAATCGTTCGCAGTTCACAGAAATGGAATGTTTGCGGGATATCTGAACGTATCCAGCCGCAGAGGGGAACCGGCCGTCACGGAACTGGAACTGACCGATAGAAAGCTGCTTCCCGCGGTGCTGAAAGCGTTTTTCCTGGATCAGGCAAGGGAGGGATTTTCCATCCGACTGCCGCTTTATCAGAAGCAGCAGCTTGCGGTGGTGGAAGAGATCTGCGACTGGTACACATTGGAGAGCGATCATCAATACCGGATCGCGGATATGGGAAAGATGCTGGAATTTTTCATGAAAGCAAAGCAGTCCGCCTGCGGCTTGATGGATGGCAGCTGGGCCTTCCGGACACAGGAGAGGCTGTATCGCTGTCAGGTGAAGCAAGGGTGCGTAAAAGTGACCGAGCAGGAGCGGGAAGCGGTGAGCAAAGAGGAATGGGAGCGCACATTTACCGATTCCTATTCGAGGCTGGTACGCCTTCTGTTCGGCCCTCTGACCGTTTTGGCAGGGCCGCTTCCCGAAGCGCCGGAAGGCTGGTTTCCCCTTCCGCTGTATCTGCCGGATGCGGATGCTGTCTGAAAGGAGAACCGAAAATGGGTTCATGCTGCAGTACGGCCTGCACAGTTCGTGCGCGGGCCTGACAGGGCAGTGACGGATTTGTCTATATAGAAGTAAGAACTACTTTACATCGTCTCCGGAACATGATAAAACAGTTATATTGAGAACAAATTCGGAAAGGAAAAGCAAAAGCGAGATGACCGGAGAGTTTCAGATTATAAGCGATGGTTCATGTGATCTGCCGCCTTCTATGGTAAAGGAGCGAGGAATTCGGGTAGTGCCCTTTTATGTCTCCTTTGACGGAAAAGCGTATCGGAAAGAGATTGAAGAAATCGGGATTCGGGAGTTCTATCAGGAAATGGTGGATCATCCGGGTGTCTATCCGAGGACATCCCTCCCGTCCGTTCAGGATTATCTGGATGTATTCAGGGAGTATGCCAAAGAAGGGATTCCCATGCTGGTGATCTGCATTGCCACTAAGTTGAGTGGTTCCATGCAGTCTGCACTGTCCGCCAGGGAATTGATTCTGGAGAAGTACCCGGAGGCCAGGATACAGATCCTGGATTCTGCACTGGTGACGGTTCTGCAGGGGCTGTTCGTACTGGAGGCGGTTTCCCTGCGCGATCAGGGGAAGGGACTTGAGGCGGCGGTACAGCGCCTGGAAGAGATTAAGAAAACAGGCCGTATTTTTTTCACGGTGGGGGATGTGGAGTACCTCAGAGCGGGAGGCAGGATAGGAAAAGTGGCGGGGATGGCGAGTTCCCTGCTGGGAATCAAGCCCTTAATTACCATGAGGGATGGGGAGATTTTTCCTTCCGGCATCGCCCGAAGCAGAAAAAAGACCATGAGCCTTACCGTGGAACTTTTGCGAAAATATCTGGCAGAACAGGGAAAACCGATCGAACGGTATTCCCTTGCCACGGGATTTGGCTACGACGAGGAGGAAGGAAAATCCTACTTGGACTATGTGCATTCCTGCCTGCGGGAAGAGTATGGCGTAAAGGAGTTGTCCCTGTATCAGATCGGGGCGACGATCGGGGTGCATACGGGCCCCTATCCTTTGGGACTGGGGCTGATTGAGCGGGCATGAGAAATACAGGAGAACTGAGAAAATGGGGAGAGTAAGGATTGTAGCGGACAGCACTTGCGATCTGTCCGAATCGTTGATACAAAAATATGAGATTACCATTCTTCCGCTGTACATCGTTTTGGATATGGATAGTTACAGCGATGGAGAACAGATAGGGCCGGATGAGATCTATGCCTGGGCTGAGAAGATGCACAGGACGCCTAAGACGGCAGCCATCGCATATGACAGGGCGCTGGAAACTGCAGCAGCCTTTCAAAACAGCGGGGATGAGATGATTTTTCTGGGGATCTCAGAGGCGATGTCCACCACCTGCAATGTGATGCGCATGGTGAAAGAGGAACTGGGGTATGATGGAATGACCGTTATTGATTCCAAGAACCTGTCCACCGGAATCGGGCTGCAGGTGCTGCGGGCCGCCGAGATGAGCCTCCAGGGGCTGGCCGCTGAAGAGATTGTCCGTCAGCTTGAATCGGAGCGGGAAAAGGTGAGGGCCAGTTTCGTGGTGGAGCGTCTGGACTATCTGGCAATGGGCGGAAGATGTTCTTCCGTTGTCGCCATGCTGGGCGGGAAATTGAAATTAAAACCCAGGATTGAGGTCAGGAACGGGAAGATGGAGGCCGGGAAAAAGTACCGCGGCCCCCAGGAAAAGGTGATTTTTAAGTATGTGCAGGATATGGAAGAACAGCTGCGCCAGGCGGATCCGCACAGGGTTTTCATCACGCATTCTGGCTGTACGGAAGAAGTGCTCCGTTCTGTGGAAGCGTATCTGAAGGGCCTGGGAGTGTTTGAAGAGATCCTCATCACAAGGGCTGGCGGGGTCATTTCCAGTCACTGCGGGCCCGGTACGCTGGGTGTGCTCTATTATGATAAGTGATTGGATTCATTAGGCGGGTTTGGGAAGCCAGGAAGGGCACCCAAACCCGCTTATAGTCGTATCTTTTTTCGCAGCCCGAAAAGCGCGATGCAGCTCGGGAACACCATGAGGCCGTTGATCAGATCCGTAATATCCCACACCAGGTTCATGGGCAGCACCGCGCCGATGTAGATCATAACGATATAGCACAGGTGGTAGGAAACGATGCTTCCCATGCCGAATAGATACTCGGAGGCTCTTTCTCCATAATAGCACCAGCCGATGAGCGTGGTGAGCGCAAAAGCGACCAGGGAGAGGGAAAGCAGGGTGGAACCGCCGAAGGGCAGGAAGGTAAAGGCGGCGGAAGTGAGGCTGGAGGAACTGTAGCCTTGGATGGAAGAGGGATGCTTTAGGATGTTGCTGATAATGACCAGACCGGTTACGGCGCACATGACCACGGTATCCCAGAATACGGCCGTCATGGATACAAGCCCCTGCCTGCGCGGATCCTGGGTGCTGGAAGAAGCGGCGGCGATGGCAGCGGTTCCGATTCCCGCTTCATTGGTGAACAGGCCTCTGGCGATGCCGTAGCGCGCGGCATGAAGCAGCGTGCTTCCGGCAAAGCCTCCCGCCGCAGCCCGAGGGGAGAACGCGCTTTCCAGGATCAGGGAAAAGGTTGCGGGGAGGTAGTCTTTATTTAAAAACAGCAGATACAGGCAGCAGCCGATATAGAAAAAGCCAAGGGCGGGAACCATGCGGGAACAGAATGTTCCGATGGAACGGACCCCTCCCAGAATCACCAG
>USKC01000149.1 GCA_900555195.1 uncultured Lachnospiraceae bacterium | reverse complement strand
TTCCTCCAGCCTGTCATAACTCGCCAGAGAAAGCGTGATGGCAATCTCATCCAGCTTATTCTCGGGAAGAATATAAAGAAGGTTATCGATGCTTCCCAACACCTTCACCCCTTTATAGATTGCACCTCTGGGCACCTTATCATCCAGGATTCCTCTTACCACATATCCCCATTGCGGATTACTGTTGATTCTGTTGATATATTCCTCTGCCGCCCTTGAATAGCCTACCAGAAGAATATATTTGCGGTTATATCCCTTTTTACGGATGAAATGCAGGCAATATCGGATAAGCGCGCGCACCACGAGCGTGCTTACCGTATTAATCGCGCAGAACAACGCCACCATGCCTCGCGAAAAATGCTGCAGCTGCAGCCAGTCCTTCGCAAGGAACAGAACAGCCAGGAAAACCGTCATGCCCACCAGATTCGCTTTAAAGACATTCAGGATCTCCGTTTCACTGCGCTGCACCCGTTTGGGCGAATAAAGCTTAAACCAGGAATAGAGAATCAGGTATCCCGGCACAACAAAATACAGGGCGCTGAAATAAATTTCAATATCCAACACGCCCATCTCGGAACCTGTACTATTCACATTGCTCCCAATATATAAATACCACGCAAGTATATAGGAGCCTGCAATCACCAGCGCATCAATCACCACATGCAGCCGGTTAAAATATTGCTGGTTGTCCTTAATCATGGCTTCACCCGTTTCTCTATATACAACCTGTATTGTACAATAATAATACAAAAAGCACAACTAAATTTTAAAATCTACGAGCCCTGCGCAGGAAAAACCAAGAAAATCGGCGCAAGCTTGCTTGCAGAGATTTTCTTGATTTTTCCTGCATTCGGCGACAGCCGCAGCGAGATGCAGCACGAAGTGCGCAGTCGGCTGGCAGGGCGGATCTCCGCCTCCAAAAATCCCCTAAACCCGCCGGAAACAATTCACCCACAACTCCGCCTGTATCCTAATATAGTTCCCCAAATTCCGCCATTTGAACCGCACCTTCCGCGCCCTCGCCGCAGGCGTCACACACAGGCGGATACCTGCTCCAAGGCCCTTCAGATAAACGGAACCATATCCCTTTTTCAGGAAAAAAACAGCCTTTGCCGCAAACCCTACGGCAAGCAGCGGAAGGTTCAGAATCAGCTGCAGAAGCGGCATATTTTTATAAATCAGGTACACATTGTTCTTTGCCGACTGCGTGATTTTAAACGGGTTGTACCTGGAACCGCTGGTAGCGCTCCCCGCATGGCGCACCACTGCTCCCGGCTCATACGCGTTTTCAAATCCGCAGATCCTGGCCCGATATCCCAGATCCACATCCTCCAGATAGGCGAAATGCATCTCGTCCAGCAACCCGGTTTTTTCCAGATATGCTTTCCGATAAATCGCAGCTCCGGCACATGACGAGAAAATACGCTGCGGCTTCTCATATCCGGACGCGGGATGCCCCTTCCCAACCGCATAGGCCCAGCCCAATGCGCTGTAGAGATCTCCAGCCCCATCCATAACAGACGGATCCGCCATGTCCACCATGCGCGCGGAGACAGAAAACAGCCTCGCATCCTGATCCATCCGCTTCTCCAAAGCCGCGATGCTTCCAGCTTCCATCACCGTATCATTGTTGAGCAGCAGCACATAGGGCGTACTGCTCCTTCTTATCCCCTCGTTTACCGCCGCACAAAAGCCCTCGTTCCTGGGGAAACGGATCATCTCTATCCAGGCAAACCGCTTCAGCGCTTCATCTGCGCTGCCGTCCGCAGAGCCATTATCCACCACCAGCACACGGAATCCTTCTCTCCCCTGCGCCTCCAGGCTCTTAAGACAATTATTCAGATATTTTTTCCCGTTATAATTGGGAATCACCACTGTGGTCTTCAATCCGCTTCTTCCTTCCATTCAGGCAGCCACAGGATGCGCAGCCCCGCCATCTCGAGCTTCCTGCCAAACGCAATGCTCTCTTCTGCCGGATCCGCTCCCTTTTCCACACGGAGCAGCGACGCTTCCCATTCCGCCTTCCATTCAGTCCGCACCCGCATGCGGCGAATGTCCGCAGCCTTCACATCCTGGGGCAATCTGGCCCGATGCATATAACCTCCGAAACCCTTTCGCAGTCCCGCATAGCGCATGGATATCCCTTCCCCAGTCTGATCATAGATTCCGCTGCACATCCTTCCGCGGCAAGGCGGCAGAGGCCCTGCCACCGCCCCCACATCTCTGCGTGTTTCCAACAGGTTCTGCGTAAAATGAACCCGATAGAATCCCAAATGCTGCGTATGAACTACCTGCGCCTGCCAGCCCTGCGTCGCACAGAAATCCTCCAGCGCACGCTTTCCCGCCTCATACGCATATCCCTTGCTCTCCGGGTTTTGGGAAGTAGACGTTCCATGGCAGCGCCAATGATACAGGATCTTCGGCACATGAACATATTTTTCCGTCCCGCCGTCAAAAGCCTCTCTTCCTGCGCGCAGCACCAAATCATAATCCTGCGCTCCGTCAAATCCGGAACGCAGCTTCAGTTCCTTCAGTTTATCCGACCGCATGACGAGAAAATGGCAGATATAATTATTGGAAAGCAGCAGATCCGGATCAAAATCCGGCTTCCAGTGCGGTTCGTAGAATCGTTTTCCCGCACCGTCGCATTTATCCTCATCGGAGTATAAAAAAATCGGGGAAATTCCTTTTTCCTCACTCGCTCTCACGGCCGCTGCCATCTCATAGAGCGCATCGGGAGACAGGAAATCATCGTGATCCAGCAGGCCGATATATCTTCCTCCCGCATGGCTGATCGCTTCGTTGGTATTGCCCGCTATCCCTGCGTTATGGGCAAGCTTTATATATCGGATGCGGCTGTCGCCGCGGCTCAAAACGGCTTCCTTCACCCTCCGGCCCTCTCCCGCATCCGCCAGAATCAGTTCCCAATGCGGCCAGCTCTGCGCCTGCATACTATCCAGCAGCGCGTTCAGGAAGTCAACAGGGGGCTCATAGGCGGGAACCACCACGGAAAATAGCGGAGGATCCGCAATTCCCTCCGCTTCGCTTCTCTGCCGTTTCAACTCCTCTTCATCCGGCGGCATATATACATAGCCTTTCTGTTCCCGCTCCTGCAAAATCCGTTCAATGGCTGCATATCCTGCGGCCATTGGGCCGTTCCGTTTCAGATACCGGCATGTCTTTTTGAGGTTATTCAGAAACCATTCCGCTCGTCCCATGCTGCATACTCCCACGGGGCAGTCAAAGGGGCATCCGCTTCAGATGCCCCCTTGTTTTCCCATACAACGTCTTTACTGTCCGATTACAGCCTTCAGTTCTTCCGTCAGCTTCTCGTTCTTTGCCTTTGCATCCTCCAGGCTGTCACCCTTCACGCCCATATAGAACTTAATCTTCGGTTCCGTTCCGGAAGGTCTTGCACAGCACCAGGAATCATTGGTCAGGTCAAAATACAGAACGTTGGATTCCGGCAGCCCTGTAGGCTCCTCTTTTCCTGTTGCCAATTCCTTCATGATTCCGGTAGCATAGTCGCGCACGCGCACTACTTCCAGATCGCCAAAGCGGGTCGGCGGATTCTTCCGAAGCTTATCCATCATCTCAGCGATCTGCCTGGAACCATCGATTCCCTTTAAGGTAATGGTATACAGATCTTCTTTATAATATCCATATTTCTCATACAGCGCAAGCATCTGATCCCAGAGGGTCTTTCCGTGCTTCTTGCACCATGCAGCCACTTCACACAGGCACATCACGGCCACAACCGCATCCTTATCCCTGGCATGGGTTCCTGCCAGGCATCCGTAGCTTTCCTCCAGCCCAAACACATAATTGTTGGAACCGGTCTGTTCAAACAGCTTGATCTGTTCGCCGATGTATTTGAATCCCGTCAGGACCTCGATCAGTTTCACTCCATAATCCGCCGCGATCGGATCCGCCATGTTGGTGGTAACGATGGTCTTCACCATAGCCGGATTCTCAGGCATGGTTCCGGTGGCAGCGCGTTCCCGCAGAATATACTCCGCGATCAGCATGCCGGACATATTACCTGTAAAGGGCACATACTCTCCGCTCTTCGTATCCAGCGCATAGATTCCCAGGCGATCCGCATCCGGATCCGTTGCCATCACGATATCCGCATTT
Organism: uncultured Lachnospiraceae bacterium; assembly: GCA_900555195.1. Taxonomy (GTDB): domain Bacteria; phylum Bacillota; class Clostridia; order Lachnospirales; family Lachnospiraceae; genus Eisenbergiella. The sequence continues at coordinate 3,423 of USKC01000149.1, read as the reverse complement.
TTTTCTTTTGCCAGCGCCAGAGCCAAGGTAAACGCTTTCGGATCTTCCGGATTCGGATAATCCAGCGTGGTAAACGCCGGATCCGGCAGTTCCTGTTCGGGCACCACATAGACATGCTTGAAACCGAGTTCAGAAAGCACGCGTCTTACCGGCTTGTTGCCCGTTCCATGGAAAGGCGTATAAACGATACGGATCTCATCAGCCATCTCCTGGATCACTTCCGGATGGATGATCTGCTTTTTCAGTTCCACCATGTAAGCGTCATCAATCTCAGAACCGATCACCTGGTACAGCCCGGCAGCAATGGCGCTTTCCTTGTCCATGGTCTTTACCGTATGGTAATCCGTTACAGCCTTCACCTCGGTGATAATCTCTTTATCTCTGGGAGATGCAACCTGCGCGCCATCCTCCCAGTATACCTTATATCCGTTATATTCCGGCGGATTATGGCTGGCCGTCACCACGATACCAGAGATGCAGCCCAGCGTGCGCAAAGCAAAGGAAAGTTCAGGCGTGGGACGCAGTTCATCGAATACATACGCCTTGATTCCATTTGCCGCCAGGCACAGCGCCGCCTCATCCGCAAATTCAGGGGACATATAGCGGGAATCATATGCGATTGCCACGCCTTTTTTCTGTCCGCCCTGCTTTATGATATAGTTAGCAAGTCCCTGCGTTGCCTTTCTCACGGTATAGATATTCATCCGGTTCGTTCCGGCTCCGATCACGCCGCGCAGGCCGCCTGTTCCGAATTCCAGTTCCTTATAAAACCGATCCTCGATCTCCTTCTCATTTCCCTCGATGGAAGCCAGTTCTTCTTTGGTCTTCTGGTCAAAATAAGAATCCTCTCTCCAGAAACGATATGCATCCATAAATCCCATCTACTGCTACCTCCTTATTTTTCTATCTCGCGCGCCTTTGCCAAACGCGCCTCATCTTTCGTTCTGTCCTTGCGCTTAAACCGTACGAGGCCTGTCTTTGGGCCGTCCGCCCAAGTCAGCTTTCGTAGGACATAGCCCCTCCGGGGTGGATGGCCACTCCGCTTCGCTCCGGGCCAGTATAATGTCTAGTGACATTATACTACAAAACCTCAGACGCGTAAAGAAAAGTCGCTTTTGTCCAGGCTGAAATTCGGGTTGTAGTAGGGATCTCCTGCTTCCAGCATCGCCTTCCATTTCTCCCGGAAACGGGCGGATTCTTCATTATACCGCTGCGCCTTTTCCCCTTCCGTATCCAGCCCTCTGGAAGCGGATTCATAATGATAGGCTTCCGCAAAGGGGGTGAACACATTCAGATATCCCAGGCTGCGAAGCTTCAGGCAGAAATCCACATCGTTCAGGGATACTGCAAAGCTTTCATCCAGTCCGCCCACACGTTCGTACAGGCTTTTTTTCACCATCAGGCAGGCTCCCGTCACCGCGCTCATGTTCTGCGCATAGCAGAGCCTTCCCATATATCCCAAATTTTCACGCTTCTGCCGGTAGTGGACATGACCGGCGGTCCGGTGTGCGCCCAGCCCGATTACCACGCCTGCATGTTGGATCGTCTTGTCCGCATAATACAGCTTACCGCCCACAGCGCCCACATCTTCCCGCTGCGCGTACATGAGCAATTCTTCCATCCAGTTCACTGTGATGACCTGGGTGTCGTTGTTCAGAAGCAGAACATATTCTCCGGAGGCCTCGCTGACGCCCAGATTATTGATAGCCGAATAGTTAAATTCGCCTGTGTAGGTCACGACACGGATCGCCGGGTTGTTCTTCAGTTCTTCGTAATATGAGAAGATCTCCTTGGTTTCGCTGTTGTTCTCCACCACGATGATCTCATAATTATCATAGGTTGACTTCTCTATGATGGAAGAAATACACCTTCTCAGATCTTCCACATGATCCTTATTCGGAATGATAATGGAGATCTTCGGCTCTCCCAGGATCTCATAGGAAATCTTAAAAATGGTCTCAAAGGCCCGTGTGCTGGTAATGGTAAAATGGGAGAATCCGTGCCTTCTGAGGTGATCCGCCACAGCCCCCCTGGCAGATTCCACCACATAGGGCTTGGCCTCGATGCCGGAAGAAACGCTTCCCGCATGGCGCCGCCAGTAATACAGCAGCTTCGGCACATGGGTAACGCACTTTGCTTTATCCGTCAGGCGCAGGATCATATCATGATCCTGACTGCCATCAAATTTGGTGCGGAACAACTCCATCCCATCCAGCAGCTTTCTGTCGAACACGCTGAAATGGCAGATATAATTGTTGGCCCGCAGATTATCAATCGCGTAATCCGGCTTGAAATGCATGGTAATCATCTGGTTGACGTCGCCGTTTTTGAACGTCGCCTCATCGCAATAGAGATAATCCGCCCCTTTCTCATTGATCGCCTTCACATATTCATAGAGGGCGCAGGGATGCAGAAGATCATCATGGTCAAAAAGGCCGATATACTCTCCCGTGGCCATCTTCAGGCATTGATTCGTATTGCCTGAGATGCCCTCGTTCTTCTCCAGCTTCCGATAGACGATACGGGAATCTTTATCCGCATACTGGCGGCTGACTTGGCCCACATAGGCATGCTCCTCATCTGAACCGTCCGCCAGGCACAATTCCCAGTTTCCATAGGTCTGATTTCTGACGGAATCGATCATTTCCCGCAGGAAATCTTCAGGTGTGTTGTAAAGCGGCGTGAGTATGCTGATCTTCACCATCCGGTCGAACACCGCCTCCTCCTGGGCTTTTCTCTCCTGTTCATTCGGAAAACTCTCCGTCCCATAATGCCGCATGGCTTTACGCTCATTGGCCTTGTACTTCATTTTCGCGAATACGCCGGCGATGCTGCCGCAGTTTTTCAGCCGGTCTACCTGGCGGATCACAAAATGCATACATTTTCGGAAGGGCGCGCTGGCCTTCCAGATTGGATTATTCTTAATTCGGTCCAGCTTAAACTGCAGGTCGTCCACCTGATCTTCCAGTTCCGCAACCCGGCCTGCCAGATAGGTGCTTTTATAGCGCTCCTGCTCATAAGCTTCCTTATAATTCTTTTCCATTGTGTTTCATGCCTTTCTTACGAACCTCTGACATATTTGTGTTCATCCGGCCCGCAGTCTTTCCTGCCCCTCCAGCTGCCTCCGGACAGGCTTTCGGCCTCTCCCGTAAGGCTTTTGGTTTCTCCCATAAGGCTTGGAGCCTCTCCGTCAGGATTCGATTCTCATGGTTTCTGCTGTCCACTGATACAGCTTCTGTCTGGAACAACAGTCTTCCCACAAAAATCCGATCAGATATTCCCCTTCCGGCAGCGCATTCCGGTCGAACCGCAGGCAGACACCGGTCAGGGCCACCATCTGCATATGCCCCAGATTTTCCTGGATGTCCGGCCGGTACTGCCGGTTCACAGGCAGACGCCAGACAGCAGACAGCCCGGAGGCAT
>USKC01000148.1 GCA_900555195.1 uncultured Lachnospiraceae bacterium | reverse complement strand
ATTGACAAATACCCTATCGGGGTATATTATATGCAATATAAAAATACCCCGTGGGGGTATTTCACCTAAACTGCCACTCCCACGGTTCATCAGATATGGAGGAATCTATGGAACAAAATACAAATACTCCGGCATGCGGAAGCGCTTCCTGCCATGCCTGCCATCACAAAAGAACGCCTCGCAGCGAAGAGGATCTGAAGAATCTGAAAAACAGGCTGAACCGAATCGTCGGGCAGCTCGGCGGAATCAGCAAGATGCTGGATGAGAACCGCTACTGCGGCGATATCCTCACCCAGGTTGCCGCCGCGGAGAGCGCGCTGCAGTCTTTTGGCTATCTCATCCTGAAAGAACACATGGAAACCTGTGTGGTGGAAGAAGTGCAGAACGGCAATACTGAGATCGTGGAAGAAGCTTTTGCACTGATCAAAAAATTGAAATAATGCTGCGTATTTTTCGCCTTCCCTGATTATAAACGCGCGCCAAAGCGCGCAGATGGGCAGGCAGGTTGAAACACGCGCTTACTTGCACTTGTTCTGAATGGAGGTAAAAATGAAAACAGAGAAATATAACGTAACCGGAATGACCTGCGCGGCATGTCAGGCCAACGTGACGCGCTGCGTGAGCAAGCTGGATGGGGTATCCGATGTAAACGTCAGCCTGCTGGCCAATCAGATGACCGTTTCCTATGATGAGGCAGCGGTAACGCCGGATACCATCATGCAGGCCGTCTCCAAGATCGGATACGGCGCTTCTCCCATGGAGGCCCCCACAGGCGGCCAATCCAAGGAAAGCGGTTTCAGCCAGCAATGGCAGGAGCGAAAGGATCGGGCCTCGCAGAGTCAGAACGAGATGAAGCATCGCCTGGTCTCTTCCATCATCCTGCTCATCCCGCTCATGTACATTGCCATGGGGCATATGATCCATCTGCCGATCCCCGGCATTTTCGTCGGAACCGAAAACGCCCTCATATCAGCGCTGACACAGCTGCTTTTGACAATACCTGTACTGGTGATTAACCGCCACTTCTATCAGAACGGCTTCAAAGCGCTCATCATGAGAGCCCCAAACATGGATTCCCTGGTAGCAGTCGGTTCCTCTGCAGCCTTTATCTATGGCCTTTTCGCCATGTACCGCATGGCCTACGGCTTCGGGCACAATGACATGGCGCTGGTTCATCAGTATTCCCATGAATTGTATTTTGAATCCTCAGCCATGATCCTGACCCTGGTGACCGTGGGGAAATATCTGGAAGCCCGTTCCAAATCCAAGACTTCAGACGCGCTGGGCAAGCTGGTTGACCTGGCTCCCAAGACGGCCATCGTCGTCCGCGGCGGAGAAGAAGTGACCATTCCTGCCGAGCAGGTCATCGCCGGAGATATTCTGGTCATCCGTCCCGGTATGAGCATTCCGGTGGACGGCGTGATCACGGAAGGAAACGGATATCTGGATCAGTCAGCCATCACGGGCGAGAGCCTTCCTGTGGAAAAGGGGGAAGGCGATACCGTCATCTCGGCCACCATCAATAAAAACGGTTCCTTCCGTTTCCGCGCTTCACGCGTAGGGGACGATACCACGCTTGCACAGATCATCCGTCTGGTGGATGAAGCGGGCAATTCCAAGGCTCCCATTGCGCGGCTGGCAGATAAAGTCAGCGGCGTGTTCGTTCCGACGGTCATCGTCATCGCCATTCTGACCGCAATCGTCTGGCTTTTGGCCGGACAGAGTTTTGAATTCGCCCTCTCTTCCGCCATCGCCGTGCTGGTCATCTCCTGTCCCTGTGCGCTGGGCCTGGCCACACCGGTCGCCATCATGGTAGGAACGGGCAAAGCCGCAGAATACGGTATATTGATTAAGTCTGCCGAGAGCCTGGAAAATCTGCACTCCATTGATACCATTGTGCTGGATAAGACAGGAACCATCACCTCCGGCCATCCTTCCGTCACGGATATCCTTTCCTTTGACCCTGCCCTGGATGAAACGCAGTTTCTCTCCCAGGCCGCAGCGGCGGAAAGCGGCAGCGAGCATCCCCTCGCCCAGGCTGTTGTGGAAAGGGCAAAGGCGGACGGCCTTTCCCTGCCTTCCGTCAGTCAGTTTGAAGCGACCGCCGGCCGGGGCATCCGGGCTGTGGTGGAAGGGAAAACCTGGTATGCAGGCAATCCGGCCTATATGGAAGAAACGCTCTCCCTGTCCGGCTCACCCGAATATGCACAGATCCGCGAACAGGCCGACCGGCTCGCCTCCCAGGGAAAAACCCCTCTTCTCTTCGCCTGTGAAGGGAAAATAAAAGGCATCATCGCGGTGGCCGATACGGTTCGGGAGTCCAGCGCTGCCGCCATTCGCGCCTTCCGCAAAATGGGCATCCATGTGGTGATGTTGACAGGGGATAACCGGCTGACGGCCACAGCCATCCAGCAGCAGCTCGGAATCGAAGAGGCCATTTCCGACGTGCTTCCCACGCAGAAGGAAGCTTGCATCCGCTCTCTGCAGAAAAAAGGACATCGGGTTGCCATGGTGGGAGACGGCATCAATGATGCGCCCGCCCTGACCAGGGCTGATATCGGCATCGCCATCGGCGCAGGCACGGATATCGCCATCGACTCCGCAGATGTGGTGCTGATGAAGGATTCCCTCTACGATGTGGTCACTGCCATCCGCTTAAGCCACAGCGTTATCCGGAATATCCGGATGAACCTGTTCTGGGCCTTTTTCTACAATGTCCTCGGCATACCTGTGGCGGCGGGCGTCCTGTATCCTGCCTTTGGCCTGCGGCTAAGCCCCATGTTTGGTTCTGCCGCCATGAGCTTAAGCTCTGTCTGCGTGGTAACCAATGCCCTGCGGCTGCGGTTTTTCAAGGCACAAGGTTCCGACGATGCCAATGCGTCCATCACCGCCGATGCCGCCGCTCCTGCTGCCAATCCCGTCACAAAACAGGAAATGCCGGATCCTCCGGCTTCCCATATAGATATACAATCCGGCTGCCCCGTGCAGCCCGTCAAGAAAGGAGACAAAGAAATGACGAAAATACTCTCTGTAGAAGGAATGATGTGCGCACACTGCCAGGCCCATGTTCAGAAAGCCCTTGCTGGTGTGGACGGCGTATCCTCCGCCGAAGTGGATCTGGAGAAAAAAGAAGCGGTCGTAACCCTCTCAAAGGATGTTGCGGATCAGACGCTCATGGACGCGGTCACAGAAGCCGGCTATACGCCCACCGCATGCCGCACCGCCTGACGGACGGCTCCATCATGCCGCAAACCGGAATACTTTTCCGGCGGCATCCTGTTCCATACGCCCATCATGCCGCAGACGGAAAAGCCTTCCGGTCCGCGGCATGATGGGCGTTCTTTGCATATGCGTTCCATATTTTCTCAATAAAAAGCGCCCCTCTCCTTCTTGAACTGGTCCGGATTGTACAGACAGCCCAATCCGAACCAGTTCATTCCCAAATCAAAAGAGAGCAGGCGCTTCCTGATAACCATCCTCCTGATACAGCCACGGGAAATCCTCAGAATTCCTTTTCATGCCTACCATGGCCCAAACAGGTTCTGTGCGCTCTTAAGCCTCGGCTCTTCGCGCAGCAGTTCCATCTCCGGATTCCTCTTCTTTTCTTCCTGATAGACATGCTCTGAATCCTTCAGCTTCCCCATCTTCTTCTTACCCGTAATCTGCCTCTTATAATCGATATTTCCGATTATCCCAACCAGAACAGGCGCTAATACAACAGCGGCAATCAACAGGATCAGCCAAACCATAAAAGCTCCTTCCTGCCGGTCAAATACAAATGCGGCGATGCTGCTGCCACCAGATGTGACACGGCCCATGGCAAATATCATCGGTTTCCTTTTTTATAACCTGATTATATCAGTTTTCACCTATTTTATCCACATCCGCCGGGCGATTCCCGCAAATTCATTTTCCCTGCGGCGTACGAAAACGAACCAATGCAAAGAACCCGGATTATACCAGCGTCCGCAGTCCCTGCTGCAGGAATGCTCAGAACCCCTTACCGTTGTTCCGTACTATTTTACAGCAGTCTCCTTTCTGAATCATAGTTTGCCTGCGAGGGCAGCAGCCTGTTGGCAGCCATCCGTTTTCGCAATATCGCCCGCATTCAACACGCCGGGAATCAATACCTCCCCCAGCATGTTCCACTTCATCAGCGCCGCAGAACGCTCCACAGGAATTCGCACACCATCCAGAACAGACATATCATCTTCCTCACAGCAGGCAATCAGCACGCAGCCCTTGCCTGCAATATCCTTTCCCGCCACACAGAACGAATACAGCTTATCAATGACTGCCTTAATCTGTGCAGGGATCGAATACCAGTATACCGGCATGGTAAAAACAACAACATCCGCCTCTAAAACAGCCGGAGCGATCGTGTTAAAATCATCCTCAAAGGAACAGGCCTTGCCGGTTTTATAACAGCTTTCACAGGCGCAGCATCCATTCACATGCAAAGCTGCAGCATCAAAACGGGTGATGCTGTGGCCTTTTTCTTCCGCCGCTTTTATAAAAGCGTCTGTCATGGCAAAACTGTTTCCATTCTTTCTGGGACTGCCGGTAATAACAACGATTTTTTTGCTCATATAGATTCCTCCCTTGCGTCAGCGTCCAGCCAGGCTGACTGATCGCCGCCATTTTTATTCGTAACTCCGCATGGGATTTTTCCTGCATACATCCTTTTCCTGCAGAATTGACTTTTCCCAATGCTTATATTAAAATTTTAACAAGAATGAAACTAAAAACAAGTACGCACATTCAAGTGCAGTACTTACATTAAAGTCAAATACTTACTTTGAGGATAGTATAAATGAGCGAAAGATGTATTTCTAATGAGTGCCTCAGTTCCACCGGATTCAGCTACACGCTGTCGCTGATTAACGGAAAATATAAAATGACCATTCTTTATACCCTGATGGAATTCGGGGTTGTGCGGTTCAATGAGATGAAAAAGTATATCGGCGAAATTTCTTATAAAACGCTTAGCTCCACCCTGAAGGAGTTAGAGGCCGATCAGCTTGTTCATCGGGAAGAATACCCCCAAATTCCGCCAAAAGTGGAATACAGTTTGACAGAGAGAGGAAAGTCTCTCATCCCCATTCTGGACAGTATGTGCGAATGGGGAGACAAGAACAGGTTGCCATAAAAGGGGAAGGACATCTGATTGGTGCGAATTTATGCGGGCTATATGACTTGCGCGGCCCCTATTGACAATCTGCGTCTTCTGTGATAGATTAACTATAGTGACACGGTGTCATTATCACTGTGCTGCAAGATATCGTACAGCTGGCCATCAGCTGGGAACGGCGAATAAAACGTGATTTTATTCGCTCTCTTTTTACAATCGCATTAGCACTCACTTTTAATGACTGCTGATAGAAATACAAAAGAAAGGAGCTATCACTTATGATTATACGGCCTATCTATAATATATTGTTATTGCCAGACGTATCTTACTATTTCAAGAAGGACTTCTTCTCGGAATGGAGTTCTGAGCCCATTGAGGCAGGAACGGATATCCTCTTCCTCCAGCTGAAGGAAGAACGGGAGGATAACGCGGTTCGGGCAGAGGATTTCTATCCCATCGGTATTTCCGCCCGTGTAGAAGGTGCCAGTGACGGCGATACTGTTCAGGTCCGGACCTTGGAGCGCGTGGATGTCTCAGGGCTGGAAATCGAGAACGGACAGATAACCGCAGAAGCTTCCATCCGTCCGGAACAGGCGGATATGACGGAAGAAGAAGAAAAGGCCAGCTTCAGCGAACTGCGTTCCTCCCTGTTAAAGTTCGTTCAGGGTTATCAATGGGGGCTCTGGGCGAGAAGCTTTATCCTTCAGCGGAAAAATGTCTATGACCTGGCCTGTGCGCTCACGGAATATCTGAATCTGAGCGTGGAAGAAAAATATGCCATTCTGGCCACCGATTCCCGCAGGGAACGCTACGAGCTGATCACCCGCTCCATCCGGGAATTCATGGAAGTTGCCAGAGTATCCGAAGAGGCGAGAACTGCCCAGAAGGATAATCAGGAACAGCTGTACCGGGAAGCCGCCCTGCGCAAGCAGATCGATTATCTCCAGAAGGAGCTGGATGATATGCATCCGGAAAACGAGTCGGATGTGCGCAAATTCGAGAAAAAAATTGCCAAAGCCGGCATGAACAAGGAAGCCAAAAAAGAAGCGGAAAAGGTGCTGGGCCGCATGCGCAAGGAGGGCAAAGAAAGCCATGAATACGGCATGCTGTATGACTATCTGGATTTTGTCACCAGCCTGTCCTGGAAAACGCCCCGCACCCCTTCCATTGATCTGGATAAGGCGGAAGCCATCCTGGATGAGGATCACTACGGCCTGAAAAAGGTTAAAGAGCGCATCATCCAGCAGCTTGCGGTCATGGCGCTCGGTAAAAAGCAAAGCGGTTCCATCTTGCTGTTTGTGGGCGCGCCCGGCACGGGCAAAACCAGCATCGGCCAGAGCATCGCAAAGGCGCTCGGGCGGGAATATGTGCGCATCAGCCTGGGCGGCATCCGGGACGAAGCCGAAATCCGCGGCCACAGGCGCACCTATATCGGCGCCATGCCCGGCCGCATCATGGAAGGCATGAAGCGCAGCGGCGCATCCAATCCGGTCATGGTTCTGGATGAAGTGGACAAACTGGCGAAAGATTACGGCGGAGATCCGGCCAGCGCCCTTTTGGAGGTTCTGGATCCGGAGCAGAACAACACCTTTACGGACCACTATATGAACGTCCCCTATGATCTGTCCAATGTGCTGTTCGTCTGCACGGCCAACACCACGGACACCATTCCGGAACCTCTGCTGAACCGCATGGAGGTCATCTCCTTCCCCGGTTATACGGCTGTGGAGAAATTCCATATCGCCAGAAAGCATCTGCTGCCCAAGGCCCTTTCCTCCATGGGGATCCAGGAAAACATGCTCACGCTGAGCGACGGCGCTCTGCGCAAAATGATCGATGAATATACCATGGAAGCCGGCGTCAGAAGCCTGAAAACGCTTCTCGATACCCTCTGCCGGACCGCAGCCGTCAAGCTCGTGCGCGGCCAGAGCCAGGCCGGGAACAAGGCCTTTTGCCTGAATGTCACCGAGGAGAATCTTTCCGAATATCTCGGGAAGAAACAGCGCATCCATGAACGGAAACTGACCGTCAGGGAACCCGGCGTGGTTACCGGTCTTGCATGGACCAGAGCCGGAGGAGAAATCCTGTTCATCGAAAGCAAGCTGACGGAAGGCAAGGGCGGCCTGACGATCACCGGACAGCTGGGAGATGTAATGAAGGAATCTGTGCAGATCGCGCTGACCATCGTAAAATCTCTCTATCCGGAAGAAACACAGATTCTCTCTGAACGGGATCTGCATATCCATGTACCCGCAGGCGCTGTGCCAAAGGACGGGCCCTCCGCCGGCATCACTCTGGTAACCGCTCTGGCCTCCCTGGTTACGGGCCGCGCCGTAGATACCGATTATGCCATGACAGGCGAAGTATCCCTGCGGGAAGGCGTCCTGCCGATCGGCGGCCTGCCAGAGAAGCTGATGGCCGCCCAGCGGGCCGGCATCACGA
>USKC01000147.1 GCA_900555195.1 uncultured Lachnospiraceae bacterium | reverse complement strand
GTGGATCGTGGCAGGCGATACGAAAGTGGTGGAAGGACACGGCGGCGTATTCATCAACACGGCGGGCGTGGGATTTGTGCCGGAAGGCATAGAAATTAAAGCCTCTGCCTGCCGGGAAGGTGATGTGATTCTGATTTCCGGGAATCTGGGAGACCACCATGCGGCGATCCTCAGCGCGAGGATGAATATCAGCAATTCTATCCAAAGCGACTGCGCTCCGCTTTCAGAGATGGTGGGAGCCCTGGTGGATGCGGGCGTGCGTGTACATGCGATGCGGGACGTAACCAGAGGAGGCCTGGCGACTGTCCTTCATGAATTCGCCGTTTCCTCCGGCTGCTGCATGGAACTTATGGAGGAGGCACTTCCCGTATCTGGGCCGGTCAGAGGCTTCTGCGGCCTGTTGGGACTGGATCCGCTCTATATGGGAAATGAAGGCAAGATGGTGCTTGTTGTGGAATCAGCAGACGCCAGGAAGGCGCTCGATTTAATCAGGAGCAGCAAATACGGGGAAAATGTGGCATCGATCGGTACGGTTACGCATAGAGAAGACGGGAAGGTGCTGATGCACACGGCCCTGGGAGGGATCAGAGTGGTGCCGGAACTGATCGGAGAGGGGCTTCCCAGAATCTGCTGAAACTGCAGGCTGGACGGGATGAAGCAGCAGGAATCGTACAGATCCGGATGCAGTTACAGCCTTGCTGAAGGTTGAACTGTAACGCGGACAGTGGCCTTCATGCTGCCTGCCCCATGTTGAAGGTAGCCAGAAAAAACAGGGTATGTTACAATAGAAAACAATAGAAAAAGGCGGAACCGGCGCAGAAGGAAGCCGGAAGGGCCGGAAAGGACTCAAACAGTATGGAAGAGAAGATGGATAAAGCTGTAGAAGCGTTGGAAGAGAAAGCGCAGATGGCGGAAGAAGAGCCGGAGAAAACAGAAGAAAAGCCAGAAACGATGGAAGATTATGCGAAGGAATTGGAAGCTTCTTTCCGCTCCATTAAGGAGGGGGATATTGTAAGTGGAACAGTGATTTCTGTGAATGAAGAAGAGGTAATTCTCGACTTGCAGTATTATGCCCAGGGGGTTATCAAGGCCGCGGATGTGAGTGATGATCCTTCCTTCCAGCTTTTGGAGGAAGTGAAGGTGGGAGATACAATGGAGGCTACGGTTGTAAAGACGGATGACGGTGAGGGGAACATTCTTCTTTCCAAAGTGGAGGCAGTTCAGGTGTTGGCATGGGACAAGCTGAAGGAGTATTTGGAAAATGGAACGATCCTTACCATTAAGGTCGGCGGAGTGGTGAATGCGGGCGTTGTGGCTTATGTGGAAGGAATACGCGGATTCATTCCAGCTTCCCAGCTTGCTCTGACCTATGTTGAAAATTTGGAGGAGTGGCTGGGCCGTACGTTGGATGTGAAAGTGATTACGGTGGATGAGGGCAAGAAGAGATTGGTTCTGTCTGCAAAAGAGGTGGCGAAAGAGAGGGAAGCGGAAGCGCTTCAACACAAGATTTCCATGCTGGTTCCAGGAACTATAATGGAAGGAACCGTAGAGAGCCTGATGCCTTACGGAGCGTTTGTCAGCCTCCCGGATGGATTGAGTGGGCTTGTACACATTTCCCAGATCAGCAGCCGTCGAATCCGGAAGCCTTCCGAGGTGCTGAAGGTAGGCGATAAAGTTAAGGTGAAGCTGTTAAATACCAATAATAATAAGATTAGCCTCAGCATAAAGGCCGTGGACGAAGGCGCGGAAGCGGAAGAAATGGAAGATATGGGAAGCGGAAATTACAGTAGTGGAGAGGAAGCGACCACTTCTCTGGGAGACCTGTTTAAGAAACTGAAGCTGTAAAAAATATGTGCCACTGTGGCAGAATGAGAGGAACTTATGAAGATCAGGAAGCACATGGTTTTCAGCGGGCAGGTGCAGGGAGTCGGGTTCCGTTACCGCGCGTATATTATCGCACGGGAGATCGGCCTTACGGGCTGGGTGATGAATCTGGATGACGGCAGGGTGGAGATGGAAGTGCAGGGAAGGGATGAAGAAATCTTGCAGCTTACAACACGGCTGAGAACATCCAGATGGATAGAGATAACAGGACTGGAAGAAGAACAGCTTCCTCTGCTCCGGGAAAAAGGGTTCAAAATCAGAAACTGACCGGAACCAGGGAGGAAAGGGCAGGGCAAGCGTTATGCTTCGGAAAAAGCCGGATCATAACATTTTGTGCAAAGGAGGAACATGCCGGAATGGAAGAAGAAAAGAAGCATCCGGATGGGAGACAGAAAGATAAGATAGTGGAAGGTGGGGCGTCGGAGGAGACAGAAACGGCAGAGGGTACGGAGAAGACTATGAAAGAAGCAGAGGTTGCGGTAGAAGAGGAAGGCTGGGAAGAGACTGGGAAAGCTGAAGATGCGGAACAGCCAGATGCAGAGCAGGAAATGGACGGACAGGATAATTCAGAAGCAAATTCTGTTTCCGGCGCTGCTTATGTATCCCATCAGAAAAAAGGGGCGCGTATCAGCGGACGGCTGTTATATGAGAACGAGTTTACCATAACTTGGGAAATCTATAAAGCCTTCCTGAAGGCCCTTTTGGCCCAGTATAGCAGGATTTATTATATCATTGGAGGCGTCTGCCTGGCGACCGCTGCATGGATCTTGCTGTCGGGTTCGGCTAATTCCGTGATATTCTTACTGTGCGTGGCAATTATAAGCTTTGCGCTGCCTAGCCTTACTTATGGACGTTCTAAAAAGAAAAAATATGCCCAGTTGTTGCAGCGCAACGGGGGAAAGCCGTTGGAAAAAAAGGTGCGCTTCTATGCCAGCGGGATAGAAATCTTTTCCGACAATGGTTCCCATTCGGTAATCAGTTATAAGGATATTACCAAAGTGATTTCCTCAAAAAAACTATATATCCTGATTGTTCAAAAAGAATTGTCAGTTCTGGTTGTGAAGGATTCTTTTACTGTAGGAGAACTGGAAAAATGGAAAAACTTCATGATTACCAAAGGATATGATAAGATCAAATAGTGTCCCGCAGGGAAAGGAAGGCTGGAATGAAGTATACGGAAAATGGAATACAATATCATCTCCAGATTCAGGAAGGGGATGTGGGAAAATATGTGATCCTGCCGGGGGATCCAAAGCGGTGTGCAAAAATCGCCGCCTATTTTGAGTCGCCTAAGCTGATTGCGGACAGCCGGGAATATGTCACCTATACGGGCATGCTGGAAGGGGAAAAGGTGAGCGTGACCTCCACCGGAATCGGAGGGCCTTCTGCCGCCATCGCCATGGAGGAACTGGTGAAGGTGGGAGCGAATACCTTTATCCGGGTTGGAACCTGCGGAGGAATGGACATAGATGTGAAAAGCGGAGACCTGGTGATTGCCACCGGAGCGATCCGCAACGAAGGAACGAGCCGGGAATATGCGCCCATTGAATTTCCGGCCGTGGCGGATATCGAGGTGGTAAATGCGCTCACCGCTGCGGCAAAACAGAATGGAATGACCTGGCATAGAGGTATCGTGCAGTGCAAGGATTCTTTCTACGGACAGCATGAGCCCCAGCTCATGCCGGTCGCATATGAACTGGAACAGAAATGGGAAGCCTGGCTGAGGCTGGGATGCAAGGCTTCTGAAATGGAATCGGCGGCCCTGTTTGTGGTGGCGTCCTATCTGCGCGTGCGCTGCGGTTCCGTTTTCCTGGTGGTGGCAAATCAGGAAAGAGAGAAGGCGGGACTTTCTAATCCGGTGGAACATGATACGGATGCGGCGGTGCGCACAGGAGTGGAGGCGCTCAGACGCTTGATCCGACAGGATAAGGAGGAAAAAGAGCATGCTTGAATATAAATTTGACACACAGCTTCTGATCGAAGGGGAAGGACTTTCCGAGGACGAGATCAACGATTATATCACGCAGAATATAGAAGGAGACTGCCTGCTCGCTGTGGGAGATGATGAACTCATCAAAATCCATTTCCACACCAATACCCCATGGAAAGTGCTGGAATACTGCGCTTCTCTTGGGGAGATCTATGATGTGGTGGTGGAAAACATGGAACGTCAGGCGAACGGGCAGCAGGGATAGGGCAGCAGATGCCAAAGCAGGGGGAATGATGCAGCATAAAATCAAACACTTTATTTTTCAGCTGTCCCATTATGTGGAAATTCTTGTTTCAATACTGATCATGCTGGCGATTCTGGCCACGCTTTTCTGCCTTGCCGTACAGCTCTTTCTGGAGCCAGGGGCGTTTCTGGAAATCGACAGCTTTACGGAGTTTCTCGCCAATGCCTTAAGCCTGATCGTAGGGGTGGAGTTCGTCAAGCTTTTGTGCAAGCATACGCCGGAGACGCTCATAGAAGTGCTGATGTTCGCCATAGCCAGGCAGGTGGTGGTGGAACACTGGGGAGCTGGCCAGATCCTTTTGGGGATCATCGCTATTGTCGTGCTGTTTGTGGCCAGGCGGTATCTGATCGATAGAAATGCGCAGAAGGAAGAACTCTAGGCGGAAGGGACGCAGGGCGCGAAACTGTCAAATGGCAGCGGGGGTAATGGAAAAATGACAAATGAGGAGATCTTTCAGACGGCTTTGCGGCAGTCGGCCATTGACTGCAACTGCGAGCCGGAGGATTTTTTGAAAAAAGAGAATACGATCGTCCATTCCGTCCCCAATCCGGATGCCAGGAAATATCTGGAACTGCCGCTTCCGGCAGATCTTGTAACCTATGGAAACGGGATTGTGGCCTCGGTCAGCGGTGATTTGGAGGAAATTACACGCAGCTATATCTCCCGTTTTCCGCCGGTGCGCTGCTTTGAGACGCCCAATCTGCTGCAGTGGGATGAAGCGCTTGTACAAAAGGGAATGCGCGTTTGCTTCATGGCGGAATATTTCCTGCCGGATATACAGAAGCTGTGCGAGTGTTCCTGCAGCTATTCTGTGAGAGTGTTGGAAGCTTCTGATTTTGCCGGCCTGTATTTGCCCGAATGGGGCAACGCCCCGTGTGAGGATAGGAAGGAGCTGGACGTGCTGGCTGTGGGGGCCTATGATGGGGAAAAGCTGGTGGGGCTGGCCGGCTGTTCGGCGGACTGCGAATCCATGTGGCAGATCGGGATCGATGTGTTGCCGGAATACAGAAGGCAGGGGATCGCATCCGCGCTCACCAGCCGCCTCGCGCTGGAGACGCTTTGGCGGGGAAAGGTGCCCTTTTACTGCGCTGCCTGGTCCAACCTGAAATCCGTGCGCAACGCGCTGCGCTGCGGGTTCCGGCCTGCCTGGGTGGAACTGACAGCTAAAAGCTGTGCCTTTGTGGAAACGATGATGAATAGGGCTTAGATGATGGACAAGAAGCCAAAGGGGCCGCTGCAATGCAGCGGCCTCTTCTCATATTTTCGTATAAAACTGGTTTTTAAAGGGAGCCATCCGTCGATTCATCCTCAATCGCAGCTTTCTGCGTATTGATCTGCCTGAATATGGACACGTCCACCTTTTCTTTTCTGTCATAGGTATAGATACCGTTCTGCTCCTGTTCCACATCGGTCAGCTGCGTATAGCAGAAGCCAAACATGCGGGGATTGGACAGCAGGGCTTCCGTAAGCCCCTTGTAGCGGGAGATGAATTCCTCTTCGGTTTTAGGCCCCTGGCCATAGCCCCAGGCCTTTTTATCAGAGGCATCCATCGCCCATTTGATTCCGCCGTACTCGCTGACGAACATGGGCTGGCCTTCCTGATACTGCTGCCTGTCGCCGAGACGGTCAAAGAAAGGCCCGGTTCCGTTCTTGAAAGGCTCATAGGAAGCGGCAAAGACAGCCGGATCCTGTTCATAATCGTGCACGTCGAAAATATCGGTGACCACATGATAATTGCCGCTGGTATCGATGCAGGGACGGGTGGTGTCATACTGCTTGGTAAGATGATAGGTGAGCGCCAAAAGCCCGTCTATCTGTCTGCGTCCTTCGTAGTCCCAGGTCTCGTTGAACGGGCACCAGCCAATGATGGCGGGATGGTTGAAATCCCGTTCGATCGCCTGCATCCATTCCGGAATAAAAGCCTCATAACCGCTGTAGGAAGAATGGTCGAATCCCCAGTTGGCCATTTCGCCCCAGGCCAGATAACCCAGCCGGTCGCAGTGATAGAGGAAGCGGGGCTCGAAGACTTTCTGATGCAGGCGGGCACCGTTGAAGCCCGCGGCCATGGAAAGACGGATATCACCCGAGAGCGCTTCGTCTGAAGGGGCGGTATAGATGCCGTCCGGATAGAAGCCCTGATCCAGGATCAGGCGCTGGAATACGCTTTTTCCATTAATCAGGAAGCGATAGCCGTCCAGCTTTACTTCCCGCATGCCGAAATAACTGCTCACCTTATCGTCGCCAAAGGAGAGATCCAGATCATACAGCCTTCCGGCTCCGGGCTCCCACAGATGGAGTTCATCCAGGGGAAGGGTGAGGAATACATTGCCGCAGGAGCAGAAAGCGGATGCGCTGCCGCACGCTTTGCCCTCATAGGACGCATGTGCCTCTAAGGTTCCTGTTCCTTCCACACATGCCTTGATCGTCAGGATCTTTTCTGAAATGTTGGGATAATACCATACCTGTTTAATATAATGAACCGGAACGAATTCCAGCCATACGGTCTGCCAGATACCGGTAGTACGGGTATAGGAACAGTCATGGGAAGCATAGCGGTCGCTCTGCTTTCCGATGGGCTGCATAGGGCTTCTGGTATCGTCCTGCGCATATACGGTGAGATGATTTTCTCCCACAACACTCAGCTCTGTGATGTCAAAGGAGAAAGATACATAGCCGCCCTTATGGCG
This sequence comes from uncultured Lachnospiraceae bacterium, assembly GCA_900555195.1. GTDB lineage: Bacteria > Bacillota > Clostridia > Lachnospirales > Lachnospiraceae > Eisenbergiella. Next base: position 800 of record USKC01000147.1, on the reverse strand, counting down.
TCCTGCCTCTTTTCCGTTCACGAATACGCGGCAGTCATAATCCACCGCCCCGAAATGCAGCAGGATCCGGCCTTCCTTCTGGCCTTCTGAAATGGAAAATGTGCGGTGATACCATACGGCGGGGATGAAATCCTTATAGCCGATGCCGCTCAGATCGCTTTCCGGACAGAAGGGAACGAGAATCTGCTCCTGAAAATCCGTACGTTTCTCAAATCCGCGTTCCAATCCGCTCACACTGAAGTCGAATTCAAAATCCCACGTTCCGTTCAGGTTCATCCAGTCCTTCCGGACGAACTGGGGAAAGGGATGTTCTGGTCTGGGTATGTTTCCCATGACGGTTCCTCCTTTTTTATAAGATGAATGTTAATACAGACGGACCTGTGTCTTGTCTGCTATATTCTATTTGAAGTATACTGTTATTATAATGGATATTAAATGGGGAAAATGCGCAAGAAAGTGAGGAATACAAGCATCATGGAAAAGATCATCACCTTTTTGCCCGGACAGCTTCCGGGGGAGGAACTTTTCGGGATTGAAATGACCGGAATCACCTATCCGGACAGCCGTTACCGTGTGGATCGGGAGCATTCCAATGTGCACTGCCTGGAATATGTGATACGGGGGAAGGGACAGATCTGGCTGGACGGCAGACTTTACGAACCGAAGGAAGGGGATGCCTATCTTCTTGCGGCCGGCAAAACGCATCACTATCAAGCGGATGGAAAGGAACCCTGGGAGAAGATATGGATGAATGTGAGCGGAAGCCTGAGCGATTCTCTGGTAAACGCTTATGGACTGGC
>USKC01000146.1 GCA_900555195.1 uncultured Lachnospiraceae bacterium | reverse complement strand
TTCTTTCCCACCCGTTCATACAGCGCCCTCTGAATCTGCTGCCGGGCTTCCTCCAGGGCCTTGGGATAGGCCTTCCGCCCCTGCATGAGTTCCGCCAGATCCTTCTGGATCAGGGCCGCTTCCCGCTGAAGGCCCCTGGCCTCGGACGCCGCCTCCTGCCGCTGGCGCTCCGCCTCTTCCTTAAGAGAAGCCAATTCCTTCTTCAGGCGCAGCAGTTCTTCTCCCGTAATCTTTCCCTTCTGGAATTTCTCCAGATCCCAGAGAGCCTGGTTGGAAATTCCTTCCTCTTCCTCCCATTGCTTCAGCCTTGCACAAATCGCTTCCCACTTTCGTTCGCTTCGCTCCAGCAGGTCAAGATTCTCCTGCAGCGCCCGGTATTTTTCTTCCAGCTGCGCATAGCCGCTTTCGATGATCTGCCGGTTTATTTCCTCCTGCTCCTGCACGCAGGCTTCCTTTTCCTTCTCCCCTTCGGCCAGCTGTCCGCGCAGCGCCTCCAGATCACGCCCTCCTTCCACGACTTTTCCCTGAAGCACGCCGATCTGTTCTTCCAGCGCCAGAAGTTCCAGCCTCTGCCCGCGGTACTTAAGGCTTTCTTCCTTCTTTTTCCCTTCCTGGTATTCCTCATACTTCCGGCAGATTTCCTCAAGCTGTGCGATCTCCTCCGCTGCCGCCTCGATCTTCTCCCGCATGCGCCCATAAAGGATCACGCTCTCCTGCATATCCTCAATATGGATATCCTGCTCCATACAGATATATTCTTTCACGAAATCTTCCAGCTTGATGTTCATGCGGAAGGGAATCGCGCGTTTGAAAAGCCGCGGGAATTTCTCCATATCCAGTCCGCCCAGATAGATATCATACAGATTTCTCCGGAAACGCTCGTTATTGGAGGTATAGAACCAGTCCCCCTTTGGCAGGCTGCGCTGCAGATACTCTTTCAGTTCCCAAATGGTCATGGCCCGGACTGCTCCGGATCCCTCTTTCACCTGGAAGCCCTCTTCCGATCTGGCAGATTCCATCTCCAGCTGGCCTCCCACCCGGTAGAAATGCTCCGGGAGGCCGCCCTTATGCCAGAAAAAGAGCCGGCTGATCTCATTGGTCGCCGTCTCCACATCAAAGGCCACGCCGATGCACTCCTTCTCCAGGCTCGCCGTCTGGGTCAGCTCCAGAACAATGGTGGTGGAGAAATTCCGATTTCTCTTATACTCGGCCTGGTTATTTTCACCGATATTAATCATTCCCCTCAGGTACTCGATCAGGCTTCTGTCGGAATCATCCGCTGCCGCCTTGTTAAAAAAGCCCCTGCCGTCCGTATTGGCGTACAGAACGATCTGCATGGCATCGATCACAGTGGATTTCCCACTTCCGGAATGTCCGGTGAAAAAGTTGATGCTTTTATTCAGGCTAAGCACCTTATGATCGATATAATGCCAGTTATTCAGAACGATCCGGCTGACCGCCTTGAATGCCTGATTGTTATTCTCCATCTTCCAAGTCTCCTTCCCGTCCGCCGTCCGGTTTTGCGTCCGGCTCATCCGGCACGCTTTCCATTCCTTCTTCGTCCGAATCCTCTTGTCCCTGCTGCTCTCCCTCCTCGGAGAACGTCTCCAGAAGCTGCCGCACATCCTCTCGCATGAGCACCAGATTAATGGAAGGGTAGATCAGGATGCGGCTGTTTTCCTCCAGTTCTTCCAGCGTATCCAGAGGCTCTATCATCTGATACTTCTTCAGAACCGCCAGAGCGCGCCTGATCTCCGTTATCGAAGAAAGGCTCCGGGTGAGCCTGAACTCCGCTGCCTTGGCGCTCAGCTGGCCAAAGGTGGTGATGATATTGACGCTGCCTGACACAGAGGCCATCTGCTCATCATAAAGCAGCTTAAACAGCAGCACATAAATGGTGGCCAGCTTCGGCAGCCGCTCACCCAATACGGAAAGTCCCTGGATTGAGATCACGCCCAATTCCGTGTCCCTGTTGATGACGATTCCCGCCACGGCCAGATAATCCGTCAAAAATTCCATATGCCGCTCGCAGAAATAATACTCTTTATTGCTCACAAGGCGGCCGGAACGCTTATCATATTTTCTCTCCAACAGGAAAGTCTGGCGGTACAGCTGTCCGAGCACCTCCTGCATTCTGTCCTGTTCCTCGCCGGACAGTTCCTTTATATACTCAAGCATCCGTTTTCCCCTTTCTCTTTACGAACAGCATGGCCGGATAGGCATAGGCGCCGTCCTCCACCTGTCCGGAAGCCTGTGTCACTTCAAAACTGCTGTTTTTGCGCATGCATAAATCATATGCCAGGATCAGCTTTTCAAATTCTTCATCCCCTGACAGGGTCAGATTTCTGGTATCCAGGCAGCCGTCCTGCATCTTCTCTTCGATGAATTCTTCCACCTGCCGCCTCGTAAACCGATGGCGTATTTTGTTCAGCCTCAGAATCTCTTCCCGGGAAAGTTCCTCGTCTTCTTCCTCCGGTTCCAGTTCTTCCAGGAAATTTTTCCTTCTCCTGCGCCGGTACAGAGGGCTCTCCGCCAACACTTCCCAGGCACCCAGATTCATCCGCTCTGCCGCCTTCTGCAGCCGCCTTTCCATCTCGCCCTCTTCCTCCGGTTCGCCGAGCTTATTCAAAAGCTGGATCAGAAGCCCGTGCCGGTCGCTTTCCTCGCTCAGCAGATAATTGAGCCGGCTCACCGTAGCGCGCACATATTTGCTGTGTTCCCGGTCCATGTTGGCGATCCGCCGCTCAATCATCTCAAATCCCCGCTCAATCTGATCGATCAGATCAAGCACATCCGGCTCCGTCCCGGATCCAGCCCGTCCGGACAGGCCCGTTCCGAATGCCCCGGCACCGGAGACACCTGCTGCAGATGCGGCCTGCCTGGCCCGGATCCGCTCCACCCACGCTTCATCCTCCCGCATCTCCTTTAAACATCTTCGGATATCCATTTTATAGATGTAGAAGTTGTCGCTGGTCTTAAGGATGTGATATTTTTTATTCACCACTTCCTGCACATAGCCTTCCAGATGTTCCTTCAGCAGCTCTGCATAATTCTGTTTATCCAGAAGCCGTTCAAAGAACTTGTCCATATTATGCAGCATATCCTGCAGCGCCTTATTCAGCTTTTTTGTATTGACCAGGGCGGTCTTTAACATGGAAAGATTCATTCTGGAATCATTTTTGAATGAGAAAAGCGTAGCGTATACGTTCTGAATATAGATCTGCGTATCCTCCATGGGTTCGCTGGCAAGCTGCAGGAACGCATCGATCAGAATGGCCGCATAATCCGGAATGACGATGTTGGTGGTCATGGTGGTATAATCCTCCACCTTCCGCAGCCATTTCGCCCCCAGCAGCCAGTTCAGGATCCGTTTGGGCGCTGTCTCCTGCACATCCTCATCCGTCTCCGTCTCCTCTCTCTCCAGACGCAGGCGATGGCCCGCGCACATATCCGCCAGGATCTGGATACAGGCCTCCTTGCTGAGGAAATAGTTGTTGTACTCGTATTCTTCATTGATGCTAAGCAGCGCTTCTATATAAATTTCCCGGTTCACAGACCGGAACAGCCCCCAGAAGGAGGCTGGTATATCATACTGGAATTTCAATTTCGTCTTTCGTTCCCTTCCGCAGCCGGGAGTCCTCCCGGTTCTTCTTCATCTTACAGGCCCCCGCAGCCCCGATGGACTGTTCATGCCTTCTCCATCTGCGCGCTGTCGCGCGCACGCAATCAGCAAACGTGAACGGGCCTTTTCCTTCACGCCTGCCCATCCCCTCCCAGCCCTTCCAGCTGCCTGCGCGCCTCATCCGGCAGCAGATCCGGCAGATAGTTGCGGCCAGTTTTTTGTTTTTCCAAATACTCTTCCCGCAGCCGGTTCTTGGCCGCGCGGATCTCCTCCTTCAGATCCAGGGCGGACAGCAGTCTGCTGCCCGCTCCCCGAATGATGATCTGTTCCAGGCCGTCTGAAGTGGCGACGGTGATGTCGTATTTTACCCCATTCTCATGCGTGAATTTCTCGATATATTGATCCGCGGTCTCCGCCTCTTTCGTGTAGACCACATGAATATTATGATAATCGAAGGTCTCCGTCTGATGGCCGGCCACCCGGTAGGCATCGAACACCGCGATCACCTCACAGCCCGCCAGGGCCTGATAATCGCACAGGATATCCAAAAGCCTCCCCCTTGCGCCGTCGATGTTCACATCCGCCAGGCTTCTTAAGTCCTCCCAGGCAAAAATGATATTATATCCATCCACCAGAAGATACCTGTCCCTCTTGACGGGATTTTTTCTTCCCTTTGCAGCTGCGCTTCCAACGCCCGCCGCTGCAAAAGAGCTTCCAGTGCCCGCCGCGCCGGAAGAGTCAGAAGTTCTTCCGTAGCGTCGGTTCCATCCGTCTTTTCGCGGCGCACTTTTGTCCCTTTTATTCGCCGAAACCGTCCGCTCCAGGATCGCATCGATCTCATCCGTTCCAAGCCAGCGCTCTTCCTTCCTGCCGTGTTCCCTGCGGGAAATGATCTGCACGGCCGCTTCCGCGCTGTCTTCCTCTCTTTCTTCCGCACCATCTGCAGCGATCATGCGCGCCGGAAGATGCATATAATCCGGCACCCGATCCCAGGGCACCACGAATCCGGAGCCATGGGAACAGAAAACGGAATCCGCAGGATTCTCCGTATCCCGCAGCGGATCATAGCCGCTTTGCTCCATCACCTCTTCCGTGTTGTGGCAAGGTTCATATCCCCGCAGCGTAACATGGAGCCTGCCGTTTCCCCTGGAATAGGCGATCACCTCTTTCTGATAGTCCCGCATGGCCGCCACAGGGGCATGGCCGGAAAGCACTGCCCTCTCCCCGAACAGTTCCGGAGGCTGGAAGGTTCCGTGCATCCGCTCGATATCCGTCATGGCCCTGCCCACCATGTTCCCCGGGATCTCCAGCCGGAAGTCATACCATGGTTCCAGAAGTACACAGTCCGCCTGCATCAGCCCCTGCCGCACCGCCCGATAGGTGGCTTCTCTGAAATCTCCGCCCTCCGTATGCTTCAGATGGGCGCGCCCCGCAATCAGCGTGATTTTCATATCCGTAATCGCCGCGCCGATCAGCACGCCGCGATGCTCCTTTTCCTGCAGATGCGTCAAAATCAGCCTCTGCCAGTTCCGATCCAGCTGATCTTCACTGCAGTCAGAAGTGATGGCCAGCCCGCTCCCGGCTTCTCCCGGCTCCATCAGCAGATGTACCTCCGCATAATGACGAAGGGGCTCAAAATGTCCCACCCCTTCCACTGCATTGGCGATGGTCTCTTTATACACGATATTCCCCGTTCCAAACTGAACGGTCACGCCGAAACGTTCCTGAATCAGGCTTCTTAAAATCTCCGTCTGCACTTCACCCATTACCTGAGCATGGATCTCCTGCAGGCTTTCGTTCCAGACGATGTGCAGCTGCGGCTCTTCCTCCTCCAGCTGGCGCAGCTTGGGCAGAAATACCGGAATCTCGCATTCCGGCGGCAGCTGAATCCGATAATTTAAAACCGGCTGCAGCAGAGGCGCCTTCGCAGAGGCTTCCACCCCAAGCCCCTCTCCCGGATAGGTCTGCGTAAGCCCCGTGGCCGCACAGATCTGCCCAGCCTCCGCTTCCATGAGCAGTTCATATTTCTCTCCGGAATAGGAACGCAGCTGGTTGACCTTCTCTTCCCAGGCTCCGTCCCCTCCCCGCAGCGTGTCCTTCACCTTCAGACGCCCGCCGGTTATTTTCATATATGTAAGCCGGTTGCCCTGCGCATCCCTGGCGATCTTAAATACCCTGGCTCCGAACTCCTCCGGCCAGGTCTTTCTGGGCGCCAGCTCATCCAGCCCATCCAGCAGTGCGTCCACGCCCATAAGCCTCAGCGCGGAACCAAAATAGCAAGGAAACAGCTTCCTGCGGGCAACCAATTCCGCCAACTGTCCGCGCTCCAGCGTCCCTTTTTCCAGAAATGCTTCCAGCGCTTCCTCGCCGCACACAGCGATTTCCTCATAAAACGCGCTGTCCCTTTCCCCGGAAAAATCCACACAGCCTTCATCCAGTTCGCCCTTCAGTTCCCTAAGCAGCGCATCTTTGTCCGTTCCGTTCTGGTCCATCTTATTGATAAACACAAATGTGGGAATCCCATAGCGTTTCAGCAGATACCACAGCGTCCGTGTATGCCCCTGCACGCCATCCGCACCGCTGATGACCAGCACAGCCGCATCCAGCACCTGAAGGGTGCGCTCCATCTCAGCGGAAAAATCCACATGCCCCGGCGTATCCAGCAGCGTGATCCTCCTCCCCTTCCAGTGAAGCTGTGCCTGTTTGGAGAAAATGGTGATACCCCTCGCCCGCTCCAAGGCATCCGTATCCAGAAAGGCGTCCTGATTATCCACCCGTCCCAGCTTCCGGATGCTCCCGCTCAGATACAAAAGCCCTTCCGAAAGGGTCGTCTTGCCCGCGTCCACATGGGCCAGGATGCCCAGGGTGAGAAGATCTGATTGACGCTGTTTCGATTCTGTTTTTCTATTTTCAGACGTATTTTCCATGAAAATACCCCTCTCTGTTCTTTCCTTTTTATTACACTCCGCTTGTCATATTGTTTTTCTGTATCTGCGGCCTTTGTTTTTTCCCGTCGCCTCTATTTTGTCAAGCCGTATCAGTTCTCTTATCAATTCACGCGCTCTTGTTTCTTTAACCCCGAGAAATTCCGTCATCTCACCTATTCTGTATTCTCTGTCCGGCTCCATACACTCTATTATTTTTTCCAGTTGTTGTCTGGTTTTATTTGTAGGTTCTTTTTTATCAGCGCTTTTTTATCCGTATTTTTTGCAAACAATAATTTCAAAACGGTTCTGTCAGGCCCATATTCTTCTATGACCTCCGGCTGTTTCCATCCCTGCTGTGCCCATACACTGTATATGTCCGGCACCCCACTGCCTGCTCTTTCACCAATACCTATCAAATTAAGCATCTTCATCAATGCTTTATTTCTGGGATCGGAAATTCCTCCTTTGAGCATCTGTGATTTTCCGGTCCGGATGCTCCCAGGATTCTCCATTACAATAGATTCTGCATCTTTCCGGATCACAATCCCTCTCGGTATATAAGCTTCATCACTCAGCCTCTCCCATACATGCTCCGTTCTATACGCCATATGCCGGTTGCGGTAGGCATGTACAGTATCTGAATTAAGCACTTCAAGAGACATATCCTGCAAAACCTTCATATCCGCGGTTTCTTCCGGCTGATCACGGAGCATTGCAAGCACTTCGTTGCGGTCACAGTGATAATCCCCCTCCCAGTTTCTACGAAAGGTTCCGCTAAACATGTCTCCATTTATATATACCGGCTTCTGTTCGCGTTTTGCCTTAGGAACATGAATAACCATTATTACATTACCATTTTCCTCATATATTTCAACGGCACTGTCTGTCAGAAGATTTGCCGAAACCTTATTTTTATTATTGATTGTATCCCAGAAATCTTTTCGCAGTTTAAATGCATTTTCCAGCCCGGTCATATACCAGCTTCCGTCTTTATTCTCTTTCACTCCAAGAATGATAACTCCACCATAGCAATTTGCAAAAGCAGAATATGTCTCCC
>USKC01000145.1 GCA_900555195.1 uncultured Lachnospiraceae bacterium | reverse complement strand
ATTATAAGATGCAGTATGGATGGGTGGACTATGAAGGAAACCGTTATTTCATGAATGCGGATGGAAGCCTGTACACGAACGGCTGGCTGACAGACGGTGTGAACACGTTCTACATGGATACCACGGATGGCCATATGCTGCATGATCTCGTTACGATTCAGGGAAAGAACTATTACTTTGACGCAAATGGATTCATGCAGAAGGGACTTGTGAACATAGGCGGCCTCACCTATCTGTTCGGTGCGGATGGTTCCATGCAGTATGGATGGTACAGCGACGCCAGCGGCGTTCGGTATTTCCAGGAAGACGGCAGCATGGCTGTCAATAAGACGCTGGTGCTGGATGGGAAGACCTATCTGTTTGACGCAAACGGCATCGGGACGGAAGTGGTGTCTCAGGATCTGGATCTGACGGGCGTAGATCCGTCCACATGGGTGCTGGATCCTGCTACAGGCAATATGATTGATTCCGCGACGGGCGAACCGGTGGATCCGGCGATCGCTGCAGCGGTTATTGCTCAGGCACAGGCGCTTGCCGGCCAATAAGGGCAAAGAAGAAAAGGAACGACTGCGGGGCGTTTCCCAGGTAAGGTATTTGTCTTGCCGGGGAGACGCCCCGTGCTGTATATAAACGGTTGGCAGAGAGGGCATTTCCCGCCTGAGGAGAAAGGGGATGCAGAGGGAATAATCCGCTTTTTGGCACATAAAATGTGTTATAGAAACTGCATAGAGGGGAGTTTCCCTTATGATGAAACACAGAAACAGGTATGGGATTGCAGGGAGGATTGCTTCCCTTTTGCTGACATTCTTCTTGGCTGGAATGTCCGTTCTTCTGCCGGCGGGAATGGCTGTGCTGGAAGTGAGCGCAGTTTGGTCAGAACAGCCGGATGAACCGGCGGAATTGAACCCGATGGCGACGTTTGCGCAGACGGGAATATCCGATACGGAAAACGTCCAGGGAGAAGGGACGGCACAAGAGACTGCACAAGGAGCCGATGGAGCCTCTGGAATCCTCGGGAGCATCTCGGCACCATCGGTTTTGCTGATGGAGGCGTCCACAGGTACGGTGATTTTTGAGAAAAGTGCGGATGTTGCCTGCTCTCCGGCCAGCATCACCAAGATTATGACGCTCCTTTTGATATTTGATGCGTTGGAGAAAGGGGGCATCAGCCTGGATGATGAGGTGATGACGAGCGCCCATGCTCAGTCAATGGGAGGAAGCCAGGTGTTTCTCGAAGAAGGGGAAATCCAGACGGTGGATACCATGATTAAGTGTATCGCGGTGGCAAGCGGCAATGACGCGGCGGTGGCCATGGCGGAATTTCTGGCGGGCAGTGAGGAGGAGTTCGTCTCAAGGATGAATGAACGGGCGCAGGGACTCGGGATGAAGAATACCCATTTTGAAGACTGCTGCGGACTGACGGATTCGGATGGACATTATACCACGGCCCGTGATGTGGCAATCATGAGCAGGGAGCTGATTACAAAGCATCCGGAGATCTTTGATTATACGACGATTTGGATGGAGGATATCGTTCATAATACAGCCAGAGGTTCCAGCAACTTTACTCTTTCCAGCACCAATAAGCTGCTGAAGCAATATCAGTGGACCACAGGCCTGAAAACAGGTTCTACCAGCAAGGCAAAGTACTGTGTTTCCGCTACGGCCAAGAAGGATGACATTGAACTGATTGCTGTGGTGATGACCGCTCCGGACTATAAGGTGCGTTTTGAGGATGCGATCACGTTGTTGAACTATGGTTACAGCGTGAGTGCCCTTTATCTGGATGAGAATAAGGATGCACTTCCGCAGATACAGGTATCCGGCGGGACAAAGGACACGGTCGGACTGCGGTATGAAGGGGAATTTTCCTATCTGGATGTGAAAGGGAATAACCTGGAACAGGTGGAAAAGGTTCTGAATCTGCCGGAAGAAGCGAAGGCGCCGGTCTCGGAAGGGGAGAAAGCGGGAGAAGCCATATACAGCCTGAATGGGGAGACGATCGGAACCGTGAGTGTTCTGTACGCGGAATCCGTGAGTGCGGCGACCTATAGGGACTATCTCGTGAAAGTTCTGTTGGAATTCCTTTTATAATAAAAGAAAATATGATATACTTTTATTTGAAACTTTTATATCCAAAGGAGTAAATGAGTGATTGAAATTTTGATCGGACTGATAGGCGGGGTGGCGCTGTTTTTTATCCTGATCATGATTCGGGATTCCAACCGCTTTGCGGTCAGAGAATATAGGATTCCCTGCAGGGGGCTGAAGAGAGCATATCGGTTTGTTATGCTTTCTGATCTGCATAATAAGCGGTTCGGAGAGGGAAATGAGCGGCTGCTCCAGGCGATTGAATCGTTGGAGCCGGAAAGCATTTTGGTAGCGGGAGATATGCTCACCTCGCAGGTTGGAGGAAATTTTGAGCCGGCTTTGGAGCTCATGCGCAAGCTGGCAGGAAGATATCCGGTTTATTATGCAAACGGGAACCATGAATACCGGATGAAAGTGGAAACGAAAAGATACGGGGATGTTTATAAAAGGTATCGGGATGCGTTGTTAAAAAGTGGCGTTATCCTGCTGGAAAATGACAGTGTGTTCCTGCCTGATCCGGGAATCCGGATTTATGGCCTGGAAATCGGTTTGGAGTATTACGGAAAATTTCGCACACGGCCGATGAAACGTTCCTACCTGAATGGCTTGGTGGGAGAACCGAAAACGGGAGAATACCCGCTTCTGATCGCGCATAATCCGGATTATTTTCCGCAGTATGCGGATTGGGGCGCCAAGCTGGTTTTATCCGGCCATGTGCATGGAGGGATCATGCGCCTGCCCGTGTTGGGCGGCGTTCTGGCGCCTTCTTTGAGGCTTTTTCCCAAATATGACGGCGGCCTTTTTGAAGAGGGGGACAGCCGGATGGTTCTGGGCAGAGGGCTTGGAAGCCATACCATTCCGATCCGCCTGTTTAATCCTGGAGAACTGATCGTCGTGCGGCTGGAGCCGGAAGGGAGATAGGAATGGCGCTGGAGATAAAGCTGGAGGCATTTGAAGGCCCGTTGGATCTTCTGCTGCGTCTGATTGAAAAGAACCGGGTGGATATCACAGATATCCCGATCGTGGAGATCACGGAACAATATTTGGACGCCATCCGCAAGATGGAATCCGAAGATATGAACGTGATGAGCGAATTTTTGGTCATGGCAGCCACTCTGCTTGATATCAAATGCAGGATGCTGCTGCCGAAGGAAGAGGCTGAGGAAGAAGAGGAAGAGGATCCGAGAGCGGAGCTGGTTGCCAAACTGTTGGAATACAAGGCATATAAATACATGTCTTATGAATTAAAGGACATGGAGATGGACGCGGAGAAGGTGTTCTATAAAGGCCCAACCCTGCCGGATGAGGTGGCGGCGTATCGGGAACCTGTGAACTATGAGGAATTGCTGAGCGATCTGACGCTGTCCCGTCTGAATGAGATTTTTAAAACCTGCCTGAAGCGGCAGGAGGATAAAGTGGATCCGGTCCGCAGCCGTTTCGGCAGGATTGAAAAGGAAGAGGTGAATATCGATCAAAAGGCGAGGTATGTGACGGATTACATCAGAACCCACAGCAAGCTGAGCTTTCGGGAACTTTTGGAGAATCAGAAGAGCAGGATGGACAAGATCGTAACCTTCCTTGTGGTGCTGGAACTGATGAAAACCGGCGTGATCTGCGCTGTACAGGAGCATGTGGAGGATGATATTCAAATCCAGGTCAAAAAGACGGATGGACAGGAATTGGAAAACCTTCGGCTGACTTCCCTGGCGGAAGGCGGCGGAGAGGCCGGGGCGGAAGATACGGATGAGAGGATGGATGGAGATGGAGCGTAAGCGGCAGGAAGCAGTTCTTGAAGCGGTTCTGTTCGCCATGGGGGATGCTGTTGAACTGGACAAGCTTGCAGAGGTGATAGAGGAAGAGAAGGAAACGGCGAGACAGATTCTATATGAGATGAAGGATAAATGGGAGGAAGAAGGAAGAGGCGTCTGCCTCATGGAATTCGACGGCGCGTTTCAGATGTGTACCCGGGGAGAATTCTATGAGTATTTGGTAAAAGTGGCGAAAGCGCCTCACAAATATGTGCTGACGGATGCGCTGCTGGAGACGCTTTCCATCATTGCCTATAAGCAGCCGGTGACCAGGATGGATGTGGAGAGGATCCGCGGCGTGAACAGCGATCACGCGATCAACCGGTTGATTGAATATGATCTGGTGATGGAATTGGGGAGAATGGATGCGCCTGGGCGGCCTCTTCTGTTTGGGACAACGGAACAGTTCCTGCGTTCCTTCGGCGTGAAATCCCTGGAAGAGCTTCCGCAGCTAAATGAAGTGAAATTGGAAGAATTTAAGGAAGAAGCGGAGGAAGAGGCAAAGATTGCGCTGAACATCTGAGAGGAAGGATGCGGGCGGTTTGTGGTAAGTTGCCAGTCAAAAGGGCGGCAATGACCGCAAGGGGGCAAGACGCACACCTTCGTACGTTGCAGAGAAACGGAAGAAAGTGCGGAAGGCCAGGCGGTCTGCAGCATAGATAACAAGCGGAGTGAAGGAGGAAAGGGTATGTTATTCATCATTGTAGGCGTTGTGATTATTCTGATCATTGCCATTGTATTTTCCGGTTACAAGAAAGCGCCGCCGGATACGGCGTTTATTATCTCCGGCCTTCGGAAAAAGATCATAATCGGGAAAGCGAGTATCAAAATTCCATTCCTGGAAAGGCTGGATAAGCTGAGCCTGAAGCTGATCGCCATTGATGTCAAGACCACCAATGCGGTTCCGACGGCGGATTATATTAATATTCAGGTGGATGCAGCGGTGAACGTGAAAATTTCCAGCGATCCGCCGCGTCTGGCGCAGGCGGCGGAGAACTTCCTGAATCAGAACACGCAGTATATCGCTGCTATTGCCAGGGAAGTTCTGGAAGGAAATATGCGAGAGATCGTTGGCCGCATGAGACTGGAGGAAATGGTCAGCGACAGACAGAAATTCGCCAATCTGGTGAAGGAGAATGCGGAGCCTGACCTGGCTGCCATGGGCCTGGATATCGTCAGCTTCAATGTCCAGAATTTTTCTGATTCCAACGGCGTGATAGAGGATCTGGGTATCGACAACATTTCCCAGATCAAGAAGAAGGCGGCGATCGCCAAGGCTGAGGCGGAGAAAGAAATCGCGGTGGCTAAAGCGGAAGCGGATCGTCAGGCGAACGATGCCCGGATCAATGCGGAGCGGGAAATCGCGAAGAAGAATAACGAGCTTTCCCTGCAGAAGTCCGAACTGAAGAAGCTGGAGGATACCAAGAAGGCGGAAGCGGATGCTGCGTACAGCATCCAGCAGCAGGCGCAGAGAAAGACCATTGAGATCGCCACAGCAGAGGCCAGCATTGCCAAACAGGAAAAGGAAGTTATCCTGAAGGAACGCGAAGCCGAAGTGCAGGAAAAAGCCCTGGATGCGCAGGTGAAAAAGAAAGCCGAAGCGGACAGGTATGCCCGTCAGCAGCAATCTGAGGCGGAGTTATACGAACGCCAGAAGAGAGCAGAAGCGGAGAAATTCGAGACGGAAAAGAGCGCCCTTGCAATGAAGGCCACGGCGGAAGCGGAGAAATTTGCCAAGGAGCAGGAGGCTGCAGGTATTCGTATGGTCGGTGAAGCAGAAGCGGAAGCCATCCGGGCGAAAGGTGTGGCGGAAGCAGAAGCCATGGAGAAAAAGGCGCTCGCCTATCAGAAATACAATAATGCGGCAATGGCAGAGATGTTGATTCAGGTTCTTCCTGATATCGCAGGAAAAATCGCCGAGCCGCTGTCGCAGATCGACAAGATTACCATTATCGGAGGCAGCGATGCCAGCGGTGTTTCTTCCGTAGCGGATCATGTGCCTGCGGTTATGGCCAAGCTGTTTGATACGATGAAAGAGACGGTGGGGATCGACATGGCGGAAATCGTCAAGGCAGGCACCTATGACGCAGCGGTGAACCGGAACATTACCATTAACAACACGGCGAATCCGAACCCGACAGAAACGGCCGCCGTGCTGCAGGAAGAAACGGAAGCATAAATGGGCCGGACGGCCAATAAGATATAGTAACATTTTTCTTACGGGTAGCAGCATGCGATTCAGATCTTTATGCGTTAAAATGCTTTCCTGGGCCGTCCTTCTTGTGACGCTTTCCCTCTTCGCCGTACAGCCTTTTGCTGTCTGTGCGGCTGGGGAGGATAAAAACAGTACAACCAGTGCATTATACGCCCTGTCCGCAGTCCTGATGGATGCGGATAACGGGCGTATTTTGTTGGAAAAAAATGGAAATCAGGTTCTTCCCATGGCGAGCACGACCAAAATCATGACATGTATCCTGGCGCTGGAGCAAGCGGATCCGGAAGATTATGTCTCTGTTTCTTCTTATGCAGCAGGAATGCCGAAGGTGCATCTGGGCGCGCGTAAGGGGCAGGTGTTTTTGCTGAAAGACTTGCTCTATTCCCTGATGCTGGAATCACACAATGATTCCGCCGCCATTATTGCGGAGCATATCGGCAATATGCTCGCCGGGGGAGGAAAACGCAGCGTGGATAATACGGAGGAAGAGAGCAAGGAAGCAGTGCTTCGTTTTGCCGCCCTGATGAATAATAAGGCGGAAGAAATCGGCTGTGAGGATACGTTTTTTGTGACCCCAAATGGTCTGGATGCGATCCTGACGCTAACAGATGGAGAGGGGAATACGGTGGAACGCCAGCACTCCACCACGGCGGCAGATCTGGCGAAAATAATGCGTTATTGTGTGACCCAGTCGCCCGAGAAAGAAGCGTTTCTGGAGATTACCCGGACTCCTTCCTATACATTTACCGATTATATGCTGGATGAGAAGAACCAGTGGCGGCAGGGCGGAAATTCCTATTCCTGTGTCAATCACAATGCATTCCTCAACATGATGGAAGGAGCGCTGTCGGGCAAGACGGGATTTACCTCTAAGGCAGGATACTGCTATGTGGGGGCGCTTTCGAGGGACGGGAAAACCTTTGCCATCGCGCTGCTCGCCTGCGGCTGGCCAAATAACAAAAGCTGGAAATGGCATGATGCCTCGCTGCTCTACGAATATGGACTGAGCCATTATGAGAAACAGGATATCTATCAGCCCCAGCAGCTGCCACAGCTTTCAGTGACGGAAGGCGTTGAAGAGTCGGTCAGCCTTTTTCTGGCCAGGGAGGAACTGACCCTTCTGCTGTCACCTGAAGATGCGATCCGCACACATCTGGAACTGCCGGAAAGCCTGCAGGCGCCGGTAGAGGCGGGAACGACAGTGGGGTGGCAGTCCTATTATGTAAATGACATCCTCTACGCCCAGCTCCCCATTACGACGCGCAGCGCAGTGGATATCATAACATACCGCTACTGCCTGGAACAGATCCTGAAAGAATTTCTTCCCTGAAAGCGGTGCGGGATGATGAACGGTTCAGATACCCAGTCCGAATGCGGCAGGCACAGCGCCCTCCGTCCCTTTCTGCCCGGCGCCATAGGTTTTTCCGGAGCCGTCTGAAAACGTCGGCACTTACGCGCCGTCTTTTGGCGCGCTATATGCCGCTACGTTTGAAGCCGAGCGAGAGCGTGCTCCGGAAAAACC
>USKC01000144.1 GCA_900555195.1 uncultured Lachnospiraceae bacterium | reverse complement strand
CTGGAACTGGTGGAGACGCTGCGGGAGAAGAATAAGAGGGGGTCTCTTCTGTGGGTGCTGGATAAGACGAAAACGGCCATGGGAGGCCGCCTTCTGCGCAGCTTTCTGGAACAGCCATTGATCTCCAGAAGCGAGATGGAAGAGCGGCTGGATGCGGTGGAAGCGTTCTGCAAGGATCCGCTTTCCAGAGATGAACTCAGGGAATATCTGGCGCCCATCTATGATATGGAGAGGCTCCTTGGCAAGGTGAGCTATAAAACGGCCAATCCCAGGGATCTGCTCGCATTCAGAAGTTCCATGGAGATGCTCCCGCATATTAAGACTGTGCTGAGAAACCTTCCGGGTGCGGCCAATCAGAAGATTGAAGAAGAAATTGACGGTCTGGAAGACCTGTATGAATTGATACAAATGTCCATTGAAGAGGAACCGCCCATCACCATCCGGGAAGGCGGCATCATCAAAGAGGGCTATAATCAGGATGTGGATAATCTGCGTAGGGCCAAGACGGAAGGAAAGAATTGGCTGGCCGAACTGGAGGCCAGGGAGAGGGAGAAAACCGGCATCAAGAATCTGAAAATCAAGTACAACAAGGTGTTCGGCTACTATCTGGAAGTGACGAAGTCTTACCTGAATCTGGTTCCGGACGATTATGTAAGAAAACAGACGCTGACCAATGCGGAACGTTTTACCACCTCCAGATTGAAGGAACTGGAAGATACGATCCTGAACGCGGAAGATAAGCTGTGTACGCTGGAATATGATCTGTTCTGTGAGGTGCGCGATAAGGTCGCCTCTCAGGTGGAGCGAATTCAGGCTACAGCAAAAGCGGTCGCCCGGCTGGATGTATTCTGTTCCCTGTCCTTGGTGGCGGAACAGAACCATTATGTCAGACCTACCCTGAATGAAAAGGGATTGATTCAGATCAAGGAAGGCCGCCATCCGGTGGTGGAGCGGATGATTGATCATGATATGTTCATTCCCAATGATACCTATCTGGATAATCATTCCCACCAGATCGCTGTGATTACGGGGCCGAACATGGCAGGAAAGTCCACCTATATGAGGCAGACAGCGCTGATTGTGCTGATGGCTCAGATCGGAAGCTTTGTTCCGGCACGCAGCGCGAATATCGGCGTGGTGGATCGGATTTTTACCCGGGTAGGCGCATCAGATGACCTGGCCAGCGGCCAGAGCACTTTCATGGTGGAGATGAGCGAGGTCGCCAATATCCTCAGGAATGCCACACGCAACAGCCTTCTGATCCTGGATGAAATCGGAAGAGGGACTTCCACCTTTGACGGACTTTCCATCGCCTGGGCGGTAATCGAACATATCAGCAACCGGAAGCTTCTGGGAGCCAAAACCCTTTTCGCCACCCATTACCATGAACTGACGGAACTGGAAGGAAAGATGCATAATGTGAACAATTATTGCATCGCGGTGAAGGAAAAAGGGGATGATATCGTATTCCTGCGCAAGATCATCAAGGGCGGTGCGGATAAAAGCTACGGCATTCAGGTGGCCCGGCTGGCGGGTGTGCCCGACATGGTGATTGACCGGGCGAAGGAAATCGTGGAGCAGCTTACCGATAATGATATTACAGAGAAAATACAGAACATTTCCGTAGCGGATACGGGTTCCGGAAGCGGAAAGAAGCAGGAACATTATGATGAGGTGGATCTGGAACAGATTTCTCTGTTCGATACCGTAACCGATGCGGATGTGCTGGAAGAATTGAAAAATGTTGACGTCAGCACGATGACGCCCCTGGATGCGCTGAATACGCTCTACAGGCTTCAGAACAAGCTGAAAAACAGATGGTAGGAGAAGGACAATGGCGCAGATTCATTTGCTTGACAGCAGTACAATCGATAAAATAGCCGCCGGGGAAGTGGTGGAAAGGCCTGCCAGCGTCGTGAAGGAATTGGTGGAAAATGCCATGGATGCTGGTGCGGCCGCTGTGACGGTGGAGATCCGTGACGGCGGCTGTTCCTTTATCCGTGTGACGGACAACGGAGGGGGCATTGACAAGTCAGAAATCCGAAAGGCGTTCTGCCGGCATGCCACCAGCAAGATCCGTTCAGCAGAGGATCTGTTTCGCATTCAGAGCCTGGGGTTCCGGGGGGAGGCGCTTTCCAGCATAGCGGCGGTTTCTATGGTGGAACTGATCAGTAAAACCAAAGACCAGCTGACCGGCGTTCACTATCGCCTGGAAGGCGGGGTGGAAAAAGAATTTTCTGAGGTAGGTGCTCCGGACGGTACGACAATTATCGCCAGAGAGCTCTTTTTCAATACGCCCGTGCGGAAAAAGTTCCTGAAATCTCCCTCCACGGAAGGAAGCTATGTGTCTGATCTGATGGAACATATGGCTCTTTCCAGACCGGATGTGGCGTTTCAGTTCATGGTGAACGGGAACGTGAAATTTCACACCTCCGGCAATGGAGATCTGAAGGAGATCGTTTACCGGCTCTATGGAAGGCAGCTGACCAGGGAATTGATTCCTTTCCGGGCGGAAGGGGAGCAGGCGGTGGTGGAAGGCTTTCTGGGAAGTCCATCCACCGTGCGTTCCAATCGGAACTTTGAATTCTTCTTCGTAAATGGCAGATATGTCAGGAGCCCGCTGCTTTCCAAAGGGCTGGAAGCGGGCTATAAGGCCTATTTGATGCAGCATAAATTTCCTTTTGCCCTGCTCCATGTGCGCGTCGCTCCTGAGAACATTGATGTAAACGTACATCCCTCCAAGATGGAAGTGCGTTTTCACGATCAGCCGGGGCTGTATGCCTTTCTGGAAGAAAAGGTCAGGCAGGCTATGCACAGCCGGGAACTGATACCGGATATTACGCTGGATGAACCGTCATCCGGCCGTCCGGCGCGCAGCAGGGAACAGGACTCCGGAAAAGAACGTCCGCCGATCTCTGCTGGGGCCTCCCGGGAGAGCGTTCTCAGGCCGGAGCCAGTCTCTGCGCCTGACGGCGGACAGAATGCTCCAAAGAAAAGCAGCGAAAAGAATGCTGCAGGGCTGAATGTGCAGGGGGAGGCGCGGCCTGAGCCAGGGAAAATAAGCCTTAAAGAGCGGGAAAACCAGGAAAAGCCGATACCAGAAAAATCGATATCAGAAAAACCGGCACAGGAAAAGCTGACACAAGGAAAGCCGGAACAGGCTCGGAGAGAACAGTCCGAAGAAGCGCCCGAACAGGAAGAACAGGCGGCGCCGGTACAGGTGCCTGCCTCGTACGAGCAGGTGCGGAAGAGGCAGGCAGAGAAACCGGAGGCGCCGCAGCCTTTTGAAACCGTCCGTCTGCAGAAAATGCTGCAGGAAGAGGCGGGGCAGTATGAGATCAAGCACGCGGAGCAGATGGAACTGTTCGACGGAAAGCTTTTGTCCAAAGAAGCGGCCAGGCATTACCGGATCCTGGGCCAGGTGTTTGATACCTACTGGATCGTTCAGTATGAAGACCGCTTGATGTTTGTCGATCAGCATGCGGCACATGAAAAGGTAAAATATGAAGCACTCATAAAAAAGATGCGTTCCAACAGCGTGGAAAGCCAGAACCTGACGCCCCCGCTTGTGATAAATCTGTCGGCAAGAGAGGTACACACGCTGAAAGCGTATGAAAGCTATTTCGCATCAATGGGCTTCGAGATAGAGGATTTCGGCGGAAATGCTGTGACAGTCCGTGCGGTACCTTGTGAACTGTATGGACATCACGAGAAAGACTTCCTTCAGGAAATACTGGATGAACTGGAAGAGGCGCCTCCCCATGGGACGCCGTCCGTCATTGAAGAAAAGCTGGCCTCTATGGCCTGTAAATCCGCGGTGAAGGGAAATACTTCCATGACCCATCAGGAGATGGAAGCGCTTCTGGATCAGCTCATGAAGCTGGAGAATCCATATCACTGCCCGCACGGCAGACCGACCATCATCGTGATGAGCAAGTACGAGCTGGAAAAAAAATTTAAACGAATTGTCTGAACATAGAGGTAGATGTGTTGATGAAAGAAGAAAAGAGGGAACCGCTCATCATCCTGGCGGGACCGACGGCGGTGGGAAAGACAGCTCTGTCTCTGGAATTGGCAAGGACGGTCAATGGAGAGATCATTTCGGCAGATTCCATGCAGGTCTACCGGCACATGGATATCGGCTCTGCCAAAATTCTTCCGGAAGAGACGGAAGGCATTTCCCACCATCTGATCGATGTGCTGGAGCCCTGGGAAGAATTCAATGTGACCGTTTTCCAGAAGATGGCAAAAGCAGCCATCCGCGAGATACGAGGCCGGAATCGTATTCCAATTCTGGTGGGCGGAACCGGATTCTACATTCAGGCGGTTTTGTATGATATTGATTTTACTGAGAATCCACAGGATAATTCCATTCGGAATGCGCTGGAGAAAACCTGGGAAGAAAAGGGCGGAAGCTACCTTCATCAGATGTTAAAGCAGGTGGATAGCCAGGCCGCAGAGCAGATCCACGAACACAATAAAAAACGCATGATCCGTGCATTGGAATTCTATATGCAGACAGGAGAAAAGATCTCTGAACACAATGAGCGGGAGCGCGGCCGCGAGGCAGCCTATAATGCTTGCTATTTTGTCCTGAATGATGACCGGAATGTGATTTATGACAGGTGTGACCGCAGGGTGGATGCGATGATTTCCCGCGGCCTGGTGGAAGAAGTGAAGCGTCTGAAGGAGATGGGATGCACCCGGGACATGGTTTCCATGCAGGGACTGGGCTATAAAGAGATTCTCGGCTTCCTTGACGGAGAATATGATTTTGATCGGGCGGTGTATCTGATCAAGCGGGATACCAGACATTTTGCCAAACGGCAGCTGACCTGGTTCCGAAGGGAAAAAGATGTAATCTGGGTTGATAAACAGACGCTGGGCAGTGACAGGAACTGTCTGGATTATATGCTGGAGCAGTGCAGGGAGAGAGAACTGTTCTGATGGAGCTGCGCAATTTGGATTTGATGAAAATATACAAGAGGAGTACGGTTTGATGGAAACAAATGATTCAATGGAAACGCTTTATTCCGCAATGGGAATTGCAAAAGAGACGATGGAATTCGGAAGGGAAATCCTGGCCGGGCTTGAAGAGAGGTTCCGCATGATTGATGAAACGGCGGAATATAATCAGCTCAAGGTATTGAAGGCTATGCAGGAGAACCGGGTGAGTGAGGCGTGCCTTTTGGGGACGACCGGATATGGTTATAATGATATCGGCAGGGATGCCCTGGAGGCGGTATACGCTTCCGTATTCCATACGCAGGATGCCCTGGTGCGTCCGCAGATTACCTGCGGGACCCATGCGCTGGCGTTGGCGCTGATGAGCAATCTGAGGCCGGGAGACGAGCTGCTCTCCCCTGTGGGAAAGCCCTACGACACACTGGAAGAAGTCATCGGCATCCGGGATTCCATGGGCTCTTTAAAGGAATATGGCGTAACTTACCGGCAAGTGGACTTGCTGCCTGACGGCGGGTTTGATTATGAAGGCATCCGTGCGGCGATCAATCCGTCCACCCGGCTGGTCACCATTCAGCGCTCCAAAGGGTATCAGACCAGGCCGACCCTGTCGGTTGGGGCGATCGGAGAGTTGATTGCATTCATCCGGCAGATTAAGCCGGATGTGATCTGCATGGTTGATAACTGTTATGGGGAATTTGTCGAACGCATCGAGCCCTCTGATGTAGGGGCGGACATGTGCGTCGGTTCCCTGATCAAGAATCCCGGCGGCGGGCTGGCCCCGATCGGCGGTTATATCGCAGGTACGAAAACCTGTGTGGAGAATGCGGCCAGAAGGCTGACTTCCCCGGGCCTTGGGAAAGAAGTAGGCGCTTCTCTCGGCGTCCTTCCCCAGTTCTATCAGGGCCTTTTCCTCGCGCCCACAGTGACCGCAAGCGCGCTGAAGGGGGCGATTTTTGCGGCGAATCTGTTTGAACGTCTGGGACTGGCAGTCATTCCAAACGGAAGCGAGCCCAGGCACGATATCATTCAGGCGGTGACTTTCGGCCAGCCTGAAGGGCTGATCGCCTTCTGCGAGGGGATTCAGGCTGCTGCTCCGGTGGACAGCCATGTGCGGCCGGAACCCTGGGATATGCCCGGATATGACAGCCAAGTGATTATGGCGGCCGGCGCTTTTGTATCCGGTTCCTCCATTGAACTGTCTGCGGACGGCCCCTTAAGGGCGCCTTATACGGCGTATTTCCAGGGAGGCCTGACCTGGCCTCATGCGAAATTCGGCATACTCAAAGCGCTTCAGCATTGTCTGGATGCGGGGGCGGTGCGGCTTCCGTAAAGGCACCTGCCAAGCCTGTCGAAAGCCCGTATATGCTGTCAAATGCGGCGAAAATTTTTAGTTTTAGCTTCTATACATGAATTTGGAAGTATGTTAATATAGGTAATGGCAAAACTTGTAAGGACAAATGAATGAAAAAAATGAAGAACAAAAATGGATGGACTTGTCTGCTTTTGGTGCTGGCGGGAATTGTGTTGGGCGGTTTTATCGGCAGTCTGTTTCCTTCAAGTTTTTTAAACTTTGGA
Source organism: uncultured Lachnospiraceae bacterium (assembly GCA_900555195.1). GTDB lineage: Bacteria > Bacillota > Clostridia > Lachnospirales > Lachnospiraceae > Eisenbergiella. The sequence goes on along the minus strand of USKC01000144.1, from coordinate 1,162 downwards.
CAGACATTCGGCCTGACCAGCCCAATGGTTCTTGATTTCGGCATTTTGAGCATCACCTTTGCCCTTTCGATCCGGATCAGCCTGGCGAGCATTTTGGGGATAGCGCTCGCTTTGCTCATCTACCGGATCCTGTGACCGGCCTTCCCGGAAGATGCGTTCGGAAAGCATGGAAAACGGGAATAAAAATGAATCAAAAAGAACAAAAACAACCATTCTATGAAGAGATGAAGCCCTATGAGAAATTCCTGAAAGAGGGGCCGGAGTACCTGTCGGAAGCGGAACTCCTTGCGATTATCATCCGAACCGGGACCAAATCGCAGGATTCTCTGCAGCTGGCCAGGCAGGTGTTGGCTTTGCCAAAGGGACGGGAAAAGGGGCTGCTGGGACTGCGGTATCTGACGGTTTCCGATCTGTGCCGCGTCAGCGGAATCGGACAGGTGAAGGCGGTTAAGATCAAGTGCCTTGTGGAACTTTCCAGGCGCCTTGCCATGTCGGATGCGTTTGACCGTCTTCAGTTTACCCGGCCGGAAACCGTGGCAGACTATTATATGGAACGGATGCGGTATCTGTCAACGGAAGAAGTGATCCTGGCGATGACAGATAATAAAAACCGGCTGATCTGTGACCGAGTGCTGTCCAAAGGAACAGTGAACTGTTCCCTGGTATCTCCCAGAGAAGTGTTTCTCATGGCGCTGGAGTTTCATGCGGTGCATATCCTGCTGGTGCACAACCATCCCAGCGGTGATGCTACGCCGAGCAGACAGGATATTGAAATTACGGAACATCTGGCCAGGCTGGGCGACATGATGCAGCTGCCGCTGATCGACCATATCATTGTGGGAGACGGCAGTTATGTCAGTTTCCGTGAATCCGGCCTGTTAAAATAAGGAAGGAGAAAAGATTTTGTCTACGAATGCTTTTGGAATCGATTTAGGTACAAGCAATATTAAAATTTACAGCGCTGCGGATGATCACATCATGATTGAGAAAAACATGATCGCGATTCAGAATAAAAAGAATGTGTTTGCATATGGAGATTCCGCTTATGAAATGTACGAGAAAGCGCCGGGGAATATTCAGATATCCTACCCGCTGTGCAATGGAGTTATAGCGGACATCAAGAATATGGAGACGCTCATCCGCTTCTTTATAACGGATATTT